>CAZCPL010000100.1:0-18968 GCA_964500255.1 uncultured Solibacteraceae bacterium
CCGATGATTTCTTTGATGCGGGCGGGGTCGTCGACGCCGGGCATTTGCACCATGATTTCGGCTTCCTGCTCGTTGCCTCGCTGCTGCACGGTGGCTTCCGCCAAGCCCAACCCGTCGATCTTGCGCTGCACTGTCTGCACGGATTGTAAGACGGTATCCTTGCGGATCCGGATCGATTCCGAGCGATTTACCTTAAATCGATAGTCGGTGCTGTTGATGGCGGTGACGTCCCAAGTGCGACCGACCGCTTCGGTGACGGCGGGGCGAAAATCGCCGCCCTTGGTGGCGGGAACACCCTTGACCAGAATCTCGATACTCTCGGCGTCGGCGATCGACTTTGGCTCGCTCACTTCCATGGAAGCGAACTCGATTCCCTTCTTGGAGATGGCATCGCGTATGCGATCGACCGTCGCGGAGGCTTCCGCCTTGAAGGCATCCTGTACCTGGACTTGGATCACCAACTGAGACCCACCTTTGAGGTCGAGGCCCAGCTTGATGTTGGTATTCCAGTTCTCCTTGATCTTGGAGATGGGCCATGGGATACCGACTATCCCATAGATACAGGCCAGCAGTGTGGCGGCGATGATAAGAAACTTAGTTTTTAGATTCATACGACTAGCGCTTGCGTGAGAGCGGACGGATCCGCTTAGTACTTCTTGACCTCTTCCGCCGGAACAACACCGCTAACGGCGTGCCGGGCAAACTGAAGCTTCACATCATCCGGTTTGACGCGAATGACAATGATATCTTCCTTTGTACTGACGATCGTACCCACAATACCACCCGTGGTGACGACGACGTTACCTGGCTGGAGTTTCGCGAGCATTTCCGCCTGCTGTTTCTTCTGCTTTTGCATGGGCATGAAGAACAGGAAGTAGAAGATGGCCGCGATGGCGACATAGGGGACGAGGCCCAACAGGAGGTTCGGCTGGATCTGTAAGAGTGCGAAGACTGGCTGAAACGTCATTCGATTGTTGTGGTACTGGCGTCCTTGGCGCCTTGCGGGCTAAGCGTATTCCTCAGTTCACGCAGTTTCGCGGGGAACGCCCCGATTAAGATAGCGTGCCTGATCGACCGCATGATGTCAAGGTACAGCTGTAAGTTGTGGATGGTGGCGAGAGTAAAAAACACCAGTTCGTTGGCCACAAAAAGATGTCGGAGATAGGTTCGAGAGAAGGTTTGGCAGGTGTAGCAAGGGCAGCTTGCGTCCACCGGGCGGGGATCGTCGCGGAATTCCGCGCGCTTGATCTGGATCCGGCCATTACTTGTAAAGAGCAGGCCGTGACGGGCGGAGCGGGATGGCAGAACGCAATCCATCATATCGATGCCCTGAGCGACATATTGGCCGAGTTCCTCTGGCATACCTACGCCCATTACGTAGCGCGGCTTGTTTTGGGGTAGAACAGCGGCGCTGACCTTGGCCATTTCCAGGGATAAGTCGCGGGGCTCGCCGACGCTGAGGCCGCCGATGGCGTATCCGACCGAGGGGATTTCCATGAGTTCCTGCGCGCAGGCTTCGCGGAGGTCGCGATACATGGATCCTTGGACGATGGGGAAACATGCCTGTGTCTGTTCGGGATGCTTTTCGTTGAAGTGCTGGTAGGCTTCTTTTGCCCAGCGGATGGTACGCTTCATCGATTTTGCGGTGTCGGGATGCTTACTGGGATAGGGCAGGCATTCGTCGAGCACCATGCAGATGTCGGATCCGAGGGCGAGTTGGATATCGATTGTGGATTGCGGCGTAAACATGTGCGGATCGCCGTTGATGTGGCTTCTGAAGAGCACGCCTTCATCGGTGATTTTGGTGAGCGCGTTCAGGCTGAAGACCTGGAATCCGCCGGAATCGGTGAGGATGGCGCGAGGCCAAGCCATGAATTTGTGAAGTCCGCCGTGTTTGCGGATCAGTTCGTGGCCCGGTCGTAGGAACAGGTGGTAGGTGTTCGAGAGGATGATTTTGGCGTCGAGTTCGTGTTCAACGGTTCGAGGCAGGACGCCTTTGATCGAGGCCTGTGTGCCGACGGGCATGAAAACAGGAGTTTCGACGATGCCGTGGGCCGTGTGGAGCAAGCCCGCGCGGGCTCCGGTTTCGGGACACGTGGCCTGTAGTTCGAAGTACAACTCTCAGTGTACGCCGATACGGTGCGAGTAATCTCAATTCTATTGGGTTAATCCGTACTGGATTCAGCCCAGAACTCCGGTGTCACTTCCCCGCCCTTGTTTTTCGACTGTTGTTGAATCTGTTGAATCGGGGTTTCGATGTGGCAGTATCTAAAGACAGAAAAGGCACGGAAATCCGCGTTGGCGAAGTTCCGTGCCTTTTTTGAGCCTTGCTTGAAAACGCTAGACAGCAACCGAGACGCGCGAGAGGCTCTCGACCGCAGAGCGAACTGCGCCGGCGATGAAGTCGACATGCTCTTCGGTGTACTTCTCGTTCCAGGGGAGGACGACCACACGGTCGAGTCCCTGGATGGTACCGGGATATTCCGCACGGTCGTAACGGATTTCCGGACGCAGGGAGAAGGGCCACTCACTTTTGCCAAAGGTTACGCGATCGCGGAGAACCATACATTCGAAGGCCGGTTTCTGGATGTAACGCGGGGCGCAGAAGACGCCGTTCTTCTTGAGTTCAGCGCCGAGAGCGTCCGAACCACCTTCGATCAGATTCGGATCGACGATGAGCGGATACTTCCAGTAAACGTGGGTGCATCCGGGCAAGGTGGAAGGCAGAGTGAGACCTTCCACGTTGGCAAGCTTCGCGGTCAGCATTTCGGCGGACGAACGACGGGCGTCGACCACACGCTGCACACGGCTTTGCTGTGCGCGTGCGACGGCACCCTGCAGTTCTGTCATGCGATAGTTCATTGCCAGGAAGTAGTGATCCGGATTTGGATCGCCATATCCCCAAGCCTTATCGCTGAATAGCACCATCCGACGACCGAAGGCATCGTTGTTCGTGATCACCATACCACCTTCGCCGGTGGTCATATGTTTGCCCTGCTGCATCGAGAGAGCACCGATATCGCCGATAGTGCCGGTGAGGCGGCCATTCTGGGTGGCGAGGAAAGACTGCGCGCAATCTTCAATGACTGGGATCCCCCGCTCGTTTGCCATCGCCACAATCGCTTCGGTATCACAGGGATTTCCGAAGATGTGGGTGACAACGATGGCGCGCGTGCGTGGGCTCAGTTTTGCCTGAATGGTATCGACGGTGACATTGAGACTCACCGGATCGACATCTGCAAAAACCGGGATAGCACCCTGATAGACGATCGGGGTCAATGCGCCCATGTCGGTGATCGACGTGGTGATAATCTCGTCGCCTGGTTCGGGATCGACAGCGGCGAAGGTTGTGTGCATCGCCGCGGTTCCTGAAGTTACCGCGCGGCAATGCTTCACGCCGTAGAGCGCGCCGAATTCTTTCTCGAATGCCTTGACCTGAGTGCCTTTGGTGCAATTCAGGGTGCCGGACTCAATCACTTCCTTCAGAAGTGCCATCTCTTCAGCCCCGAAGAGGCGGCCTGAAATATCCGCATCGGATGGTAGTCGCATGTTCTGTCTCCTTTTACTTACTGTTTCGCCTGTTATGTCGATATCCTGGCCTCTAACGCGGAGTCCAAATCAGTTCTGTGGAAGGCGTTAGCCAGCCTGGCACTGAGCGTCGCCGCGGGCGCCAACCCAGGCGACTATAGAAGCCCTGCGTTGGAATGTCGTTGGCATCTACGATGAGCCTGACACGGTTGAGATTGGACCGTTTAAAGCCGTCCATGACGCCTTCCATTAAATCCTTCGCGATTTCAATGCCGGTGTTGATCTTGAATTCGGAGCTCCGAAAGGACTTCCGGACACCGATGGAAAGCACTTCACCGGTTAGGTCCGCAGACCATTTTCCCTTTGGATCGCGTGTCTGAAAAATCCCAAGTGCTTCGATGCCCCCCTCGATACGCCGAGGTGTGGGGAATGTCGTAGCTCCGACAAACATGAGTCGGAAAAGATTATGGCTGACTGCGCGTTTCAGAAATCCGTCAGAGTCATAGGTGGCAGAGATGAAACCTGCAGGCTGCCCATCCACGTAGGCGATCGCCCCGAAAATGTATCCCTGTTTAGGCAGAACCCTGTAGTAGAAACGTTCCATGAAGGCGGTGCCAAGCTTCGTTAGAGGACTTCGTGGCAGCAGTTCGGAATGCAGATGAGCGATATGAGCGGGGTTCGGGCTAACACCTGCACCGAAGGGAACAATCTTGTAGTTGACCTTCTTCAGCGGTTCCAGTAGTTTGGGAGCGACGATCAAGCTGCGTTCCCCATCTCTACCGATTGCGTGTCGATGGCGGCCAAAGAACCGAGCTTGGCAAGGTGCGCATGTTCTTCCATCGTGATGACACGGAAGTGTTTACGAACGGTGTCCACAAGATACGCCATCAGGTCCATCTTTTCGTCAACGCCAAGGTCCATACCGGGAAAGAACTTGAGGGTGGATATATCCTCGCGGCCCATGAAATCAAGTGGATGCAACAAGAGCGAGGGCATCGTACCTGTCGCTCGACATAGCCAGAGCGACAGATGGAAGTATGCCTTGGCGAGTGCCTTCGAAAATCGGCTTAGGTAGATCACGTAGCTGAAATGGATCGGTGCCCGGAAGAGCGGCATGGTCGTCACCGGAATCTCCACTAAGAAGTTATCGGTACTCCAGAGGTAAGGCTTCAGAGGGCGCAGGGCATCTTTCCACGTTCCGAATAGGATTTTTCGCTCCTGTTTTTGTTTCTCGTCCAACTTGGCGGTCATAAAGTAGTACAACCGCGCAAGGGGTCCTATAAAAGTTGGCAAAGACGAGGCATCGTACTGGTACCCTTTCTCCGCAAGTACCTCCAGCAATGTCTTGGAGATGGAGTAGCCGGGTCCGCGGAATCCCACCGGGCGCTTGCCGGTCACTTCTTCCAGGATATTCTCGGCTCGAGTCAACTCCTCGACGATCTGCTCGCGTGAGTAGAGGTGAAGCCAAGGTTCGTGATGAAAGGAATGGTTGCCAATATTGTGTCCGCGGTCGGCGATGGAGCGGAGCGCCTTGTGGTTTTCTTCTCTGGCCGCATCCTGCCCGACTACGAAGAAAGTGATGAGCAGACTGCGCTCCTCCAAGAAATCTAAGACGCGCGGAACTACCACGTCGAGGTAGGAGGGCAAGGTCACCCAAGCCGGATCGCCATGAGTTTTCCGATAAGACCACTCGTTATCAAGGTCCAGTGACAGTGAAGCAATCGGATTGTTCTTGATCATTATTCCTCGTGAGTGGCTAGGCGATCTTACGGAGCGCCGGCTTCTCAACCTGCTCATTGAGAATGGTTTCCGCCGCTTGCGTAGCCAACTGGACCGTCTCGTTGACGTTGAGCGTTCCATTCGTGATCTGGGCTGAGTTCACCAGATACAAACCGTGGACCGAGGTATTCATCGGAGGCGCAATTTCGGAGTATCGGAGGGTTGGCAGTGCGACGACGTTCCGGACGCGCGAAACCTTGAATGCGAGGACATCCTCACGCCGGAAATGCGGATACATGCGAGCGATCGCGTGGATGAAAGTGGCCTCGATTTGCTCGTCGGATTGGTCGAAGATAGGATCGTTGGGGGATGCGTACTTCGGGAGATAGACAAGGTGATTGCCGTTGAACTCTTCTCGATTCACCAACGCGGACATCTCGATGACCCCCGTGAAAGGCACCCAGGAATCCGTGATATTCGTGACGTAGTAGGGACCCAACGCCCTCTTCAACAGAACTGAGGCGCAGACGACACCTTGATAGCGTATGCTCGCTAAGCGTTCCTTTTCTTTGTCTTGGAGGACAGGCAGCATCCTGTTCGCTTGAGGTGCGGCCGCCGTAACGATCACGCGATCGAAGTGGGACTGCACAGAGTCGCCGTATTGGATCGTCATATGACCGCTCGGCTGCTTGATGATTTGGTGTACGGGATTGCCCTGTTTCAGGTAGACCCTGCGAGTGAACAATTCACGGGCAAAGGTATCCAATACACGGCCATATCCGCCGGACATGTATCCGAACATCTCCTTCTTCATCCCACTGCGCCTTGCGGCGTACATGCGGGCGATGGTAGTCCAAATGAAAGCAGCAGACGTGTCCTTGTAGTTTTCACCGAGCTTTGCGCGCAGAAGCGGCAGCCAAATCTTTTCGAAGGTCCGCTTGCCGCTCAACTTCGTGAGCCATTCGGCAACCGGTATGTTTTCCAACTGTTTCCAGTCTTGGATTCGGGATGCGTAGAGGATCGTGCCCGCCAGCCGAGCTTTGTCGATGGGATTCAACAGCGGGAATTTGAGGAAGTCGAGACTGGTCGAAAGGGAATGAAATCTGCCGTTCGAATAGAAACCCGTCTTGGTTTGCGCCCAGCGCATCTCGTTCCCGAGACCCAGGTCGGACATCAAGCCTCGGGTATGTTGATCTGACATAAGGGTGACATGGTAATGCTTATCCCATACCATGTCCCCGATCTGCCAAGCGGCAGCCAGCCCGCCCCAATTGGGAGAGGCTTCAAACAGGGTTACGTTCTTCCCCGCCTTTGAAAGGCGATGGGCTAGGGTCATACCTAGCATTCCGCCGCCCACAATGGCTAGTCGTTCTTTTGTCCGCCGTTCGATCATTTCGTGTCTTGCCTTCCATCGTCAGATTAGGGGTGAAGACTGTACCGCACAAGGCTCGTTTGCTCTATGTCAAAGGACCTAGAGCGAGGACGGGAATGCGGGAGCCCAGTACCATGAACTAAGTACTACGGACGGCAACGAACCACCAGTTCGACCGCACTACTCATGTCTTTTCGGACAACTGCCGATAATCAACAGTAGGCGCTTGTTCGAATTCCATGGCTGACCAAACCCGATCCGAAACCGCGCTTTTGCTGAGTGAAGCCGTCATGGCGATCAAGATCGGCGAACGGACGCTCGCAAGAACACTGCTCGGCACGATTTTGCAGCATGATCCGAACCATGAACAGGCGTTGCTCTGGACGGCGGCCCTAGCCGATTCCCCTTTGGATGCGGTTCGAATCCTGGAGCGAATCCTACAAATCAATCCGCGGAATGAACAAGCTCGGAATACGGTCAATGTCCTGAAACTGAATGCGGTTACTGCCGATCACGTTGTGCATTCGAGGGTGGAGGAGCCCCAACCAACAACGGTGGCGTCGCGCGCTTGGGTCTGCCCGCTTTGCGACAATCAGGACGTCGGTCTTCCTAGCCGTTGTCGGCGTTGCGGCGCAATTCTCGATATCAATGATCTGAAGGCGATCTCCGAAAACGAGGCCGTCCAGGAAGGCTTACTGCTCGGCGGAGTCCAGAGATGGGAGCAAACTGAACGTCATTCCCGGTCTTTCGACGGTCAGATGAATCTCGCCCGAGCGTATCTCAATCTTCACCGATCAAACGACGCACTGATTCATCTTCGCCGCGCGATTGAAATCCGGCCGGAGGAACATAAGATGAGAAGGGTGCTTGAACAACTTCGGAATCGGAAGCTCGTTCTTGCGGTGGACGATAGTATGACAATTCGTCGGATCATTTCTATTCTTCTTGAACGCAACGGTTATCGTGCGGCGATTGCGTGCGACGGGGAAGAAGCGATGTCAAAGGTGCGGGAAGAAGTTCCTGACCTCGTTCTGTTAGACGTTGTCATGCCGGGCCTGAATGGATATCAGGTGTGTCGGCTGATGCGCCAGGATGAACGGTCGACAAAGGTTCCCATTGTGATCTTGTCCTCAAGTCTGCTTGATCGCATCAAGGGACGACTGGCGGGGGTTACCGACTATATGGCGAAGCCGTTCGAAACCGAAACCCTGCTACATACGCTACGCAAGCATCTGCCGCCATCGCATTTCTAACGAGTCTGGCGAAAGTCGGAGGGCCGGGAACCTGCGGCCATCGACCGTAGCCTCGTAACCAATCCCAGTTCCACGACACGACGGCCCGTCGCTGCCGTTGCCGTGAATTGGTCACGGTTGCCGAAGAGGCGAAGGGATTCCGGAAATCTTCTTGCGACGTCAAGGCCGGCGGCAAACGGCGAAAAGGCGGGAAGCACGAGCACCTGCGGGCCTTCCAAGAAGACTGGCACTTTTTGTCGAACCCCAGCAGCGTCTTCGATGCCTAGGCCTGGATGAAGGTGCCCCATGACGACGGTCTCAAACGGTCTCGGTTGTGGGATGATACCGTCGCCGTGAACAGCGATCCAACACAGAGCCCGCCATTGCTCCACAACGTCAAATCCGAAGTCTCTGGCAATCTTTCTGTCATGATTCCCCCGGACGAAAACGATGGATGTCTGCCTTAGCCAGCGGGTGAAGCATTCTTCGATCCAATTCTTTTCGATTTGTGATGGATTTGGGGCGTGTACGGCATCTCCTAGAAGGATGAGTGATTTGGGCTTGCAGTCCTCAAGAACTGCATGAAGTTTTTCAGCAGTTTTCGTATCCGCAATAGGACCCAACTGCCCTCTCCGTCGTTGTGCCAAGCCATATCCGAGGTGGAGGTCAGCCACGAGGAGTGCGCTCAGATCAGGCAACCAAAGCGCACCCGAAGGATGAAGAACGCGGGTCTCTCTCATTTGTCCCATTCTTCAAAGAGGCGAGTCACCAAGTCATCCAGAGCGCGATCCGGATCCTGGGCAAGCAGAGTCTCACGATTGAAGGCCGAGAAAAGGGGTAGTGCAAAAGGCGAGGGCCGAGGAAGGTCATAGATCTCGAAAGGTGTTTCGAAGATTCGTTTTGCCTCCAAGAAAGCGCGATTGCCATCGCACTCATCCTCAAGCACAGTGCGGACAGCCTCCTTTACCAGTGGATGTTCCGGTTCGTATTGCAGAAACGTCTTGTACAACAGGGAAGCATTCCAACTGGAAGCTTTTGTCGAGACTTTGCCGTTGAATGTAACACGAGAAAGGAGTTGTCCGATCTCCGCGATCGCACGGAATCCCCTACCAAGAGTTTCGGTGCTCGAAACTGCGGTTTTGAGATCTTCCAACCAGTTTTGGGGATCGAACGCCTGCCGAATAGTCTTTTCGCTGGTATTCGCGCGGGCATCGAAAGAGAGTAAGAGGCTGTGGTCGTCAAAATTCGCTTCCACGCTCCGTCCGTCGGAGAGTCTGGAGGCAACGACCCAGGAGAGGGAGCGGTTGACTGCGCGCCCCGCCAAAACATGGATGAGCAGCATCATCGTTTTTCCAGTGGAGACACGCTCGATCTGAACTGGATCATCGACCGGAATCGGAGCTGCTTTGTATTGTCTCTCAATAAGTTGCATTGCACGATCGGCGACAAGGCCAGTGACATCCCATTTTCGCAGAGCCCTGCGGCAGCCCTTCGGTCCGCCGAAATCCCAGGCGGACCGGAGTGCGCGGCGGAGGGACAATTCTTCAGTAGCTAATTGCATCGAAAGAGGCATCCTCTGGCCCATCCAACGGGGTGCCTTGACTCGGTCTCCACTGGCTGGTTCGACCAGAGCAATGTTTTGATGGAGACTCTTCAGTTTGACGGTTTTGCCGCCTATGATGAATGCTTCGTTGGGTTTCAGCGAGGAGAGAAACGCTTCCTCGACCTGTCCAAGTCGTCGATTTCCTCGGGCGACAACCCGCACTTGCAGGTCCTCTGAGATGACTCCGATGTTCATGTAATATAGCCGGGCAACACGCTTCGAAGCGACACGGAAGGAGTCATCTTCCACCAGAATTTTCCCGTATAGAGGGCCATAGCCGCCCAGGACTTTGCCCGCGCCGGCCAGAAATCGTATCACGGCGTCGAAGTCATTCCGATTGAGTTGGCTATACGGACCTGCCCGTCTCACAAGTTGAAACGCCTCATCCATTTTCCAGGCTCGCTCGACACTCATTCCAAGTAGAGATTGAGCAAGTACATCGAGCGGGCATTGAGGGATCCTGAGGGCTTCCAACCTGCCTCGCTTGGCACCTTCACGAATAGCAATACATTCCAGTACGTCTGGTAGGCTCAGGGGTACGAGAGAGCCTGTAGCTATCCCGTCCACCTGATGTCCCGATCTTCCTAGGCGTTGCAATGCGCGGCTAACCCCTCGCGGTGCGCCGATGAGAAGTACTTGATCGACGGCGGCGAAGTCAACGCCCAGTTCGAGGCTGCTTGAGGCTACGACGGCTTTCATTGTCCCTTGGGCGAGACCGAATTCGATGTCGAAACGCTTTTCCCGATCAACCGAGCCGTGATGGACCGCGATTCGGTCTTCGTACTCAGGGAGAATAACGCCGAGCGCGAGTCCGAGGCGTTCAGCGGCAGATCGAGTCGTTGTAAAAGCCAAGGTGCAATTCGCTTTCTTGACAAGATCGGCGACGGTGAATGCAACTCGAGTCGGTCCGTAACCGGCGGCTGGGAGAGGCTGATCCAGTGGGGAAACGGCGATCGAGAGCCTGTGAGCCCGCTTCAAGTCGATACTCGCCACCTTGCAGGGTCTCGAGCCGCACAGGAGCGCCGTTATGGCGTTTATGGGCCATGCTGTTGCGGAGAGCCCGATACGTTGCAGGTGGGCTTCAGCAGATATCTGTTCCAGACGTTCCATGGTGAGGGCCAGAAGCGATCCACGTTTGTTCTCAGCAAGGGAGTGGATTTCGTCGACAATGATTACTTTGGTTCGCAGTCCGCCGTTTTTCCAGTCCGTCTGCGAGAGCAACGAAGTAAGGGTTTCGGGAGTGGTGATGAGCAGGTGGGGCCTGTGCCGGGACTGGCGAGTACGATCCTCGTTTGCCGTATCCCCTGTTCTGACCTCAAAACGAATCTGCCGTCGAGCTGGGAGTGCGACATTTACAGCATGAAGTGGTGATTCTAAATTTCGCAACATGTCCCGACCGAGAGACTTGAGAGGTGAAACATAAACCGCCCGGACAGAATTTGGAAGGCCCGTTTTCGACTCAGCTTCGCGCGCGAGTGCGGAGATAACGGAAAGAAAAGCGGCTAGTGTCTTTCCGTTACCTGTGGGGGCAAGGATCAGGGTATGATTTCCGGCGAGTGTAGAGGGGAGAGCGCGGTGTTGAATCTCGGTGAGAGTGGTGAAACGAGCAGTCACCCATTCCGCAAGAAGAGGATGAAGTTTTTCTTGGATCTTGTTCATTCTTTGTCTATATTTCGATTCGCTGTCAGGTTGAGCGTCGATTCATAGAGATCGCGAACACGGTCGAGGGTGTCACAATCTTTTGGAGCCTTGTCGGTGCGCCATCGGAGGATTCTCGGAAAACGCAGAGCAAAGCCGCTCTTATGCCTCAAGGAGCGCTGGATGCCATCGAAGCCGACCTCGAGTACGACGCTGGGAACAACTTGAAGTACCCGGTTCCCGTAGCGCCCGATCACGATGGATTTGAGGAGCTTGGTAAGGTCTCGAATCTCAGTATCGGTGAGTCCAGAATAGGCCTTGCCGATGTTCAAGTATTGGTTCCCATCGAGTACCGCAAATGTGTAGTCTGAAAGCATACTAGCGCGTTTTCCATGGCCTTGCTCAGCGGCGGTAACGACAACATCCAGAGTGGCGAACACCTTCTTGATCTTTAGCCACGAGCCACTTCGCTTTGCAGTCTCATAGCTGCTGCCGGATTGTTTCAGAATCAATCCTTCGTTTCCGTTCGCACGCGCGTGGCCGAAAAGCATTTCGAGTGTCGTAACGTCCTGGAGTCGGCTTTGTGGAGCGATGCGTATTTTTGTGCGCGAAAGGGCCTGCTCAAGACAAGAACGGCGCTCCTCCAGTGGGCAATCGAGGAGTAGGCGTCCGTCGCGGTAGAGGATGTCGTAGGACACAAACACCACCGGATTCGACTCCATCATGGAACGGTTTACTTTTTTGCGGGCAAGACGTTGTTGCAGAACTGTAAACGGGAGTGAGCGATCACCCTGCCAAGCAAGAATTTCACCGTCCAAAATGGCGGCACCTGTCATACTCCCGAAGGCGTGGACGAGCTCAGGGAAGGTGCTAGTAACCCTTTCAAAACCACGGGTGTAGATCTCAACCAATCCATTTTCGATATGGACTTGCACGCGAATTCCATCGTACTTATCTTCGACCAACCAGGAGCCTGCGGAAAGCGTTTTCAAGACGGTGTCGGGCAGTGGATCCGGAAGAGGTTTGGCGAGCATGAAATCCATGGGGTGGAAGAGTCGCACTTCGATTTGGGAGAGCTGGCCTTTTCGGGCAGCGATGGCGGTTTTCGCCAAGTCTCCGGCTAGATTATTTGCCGCGCGAAGGTCCGCGATTGGAGAGGCTGTCGACAGTGCTACTGCCTCCTCCACCATTTTCGATAGAAGGCCAATCCGGAAGTTTCCACTCAAACTTTTGACGAGGTACTTGAGCGCAAGAGGGCGATGTCTTTTGAAAGCTTCTACAAGCAGGCTCTCGCGCCTGGTAGGCTGCCGTTCGGCAAGTAGTTGAAAAAGAAGATCTTCCGCTAGGCACAGCGGCAGGTTTTCTCCTTTAGACCTATCTCTCAGCAGATGGCCTACGGTTTCACCGGTATCGCCAACGGCGCGTTGGCATTGGCGGAGGGTTTCCAAGTCCCAACCAGTCGCGAGTTGGAGCGCACGGCGGAGTGTCGCGTGTCCGATCGCTAGCTTTGGCGGATCTTCGAATCCAAACAGCGTTTGCTCGCGCGGGGCAGACGCGACGGGATTGCCTGTCAGGAACCGAATGGCCCGCGTTAAGTTCTCATCATCAAGTTGAGAGAAATATTCGGCTAGAATCGCAATCTTCTCGAGATGACTACCGGTCGCGGCGATTCGCTCACACGTGAGTGCGAACTCATCCATCAGGTGTCCTCCTCGGCAAAGCTTTCGACGCGCGCGGCACGGGCATCGATACCTTTCTGTCTCAGAATGTTGGCAAAGGGTTCTGTGTAACCGTGCACAACGTCCACCTTCTTTGCGCCAGAACGATCCACGATTTCAAGGAGTTCCGAGAAATCGCCATGGTCGGAATAAGGGATAAGTTCTTCAGCTCCAGTTCTTGCGCGGGAGTGATCGAGCATTGCCCACCCGGAAACGTAGGCGATACGAATGGCGATGTCTAAACCTTCAAGTACCTCTTTGAATCCAGGGACGACTACCAGGGCTTTGCCACTGAGTTTATTGGGGTTGTAAGGTTCCCAGCCAGGAAACGCATATCCTGACACTTCATGGGCCGGGATCAATTTCCCTATCGCTCCATGGACAGCGACTGGAATACCCGCGTTGGTTAGGACATGAACGATCTCTTGGCCTCGCCCGAGTCCGTAGCCTAGGAAGACTGGTATTTCTTGCTTTCGCAGGCACTTGGCGGCGAAATCGACGATTCGGCTGGCAGCTTCTTGCGCGGAGAGAAAGCTATAGATCGGAAGACCGAAGGTGGACTCGATGATCAGGTGGTCACAGGGGACTATTTCTGTTGCACTACCCAGGAGCGAGGCTTTGAGTTTGATGTCGCCCGTGTAGCAGAGACGCTCTCCGCCGGATTCCACCAACAGTTGCCTTGCACCAATGATGTGGGCACAAGGAACTGGTTGGATGCGGGTGCCGTTGCCCAAGTCGAACCATTCGCGGTCGGCCAGAACTGTGGCATTTTGCGGTGCGTTTTGGGCTTCGGCATCCCGAAGTTGAAGAAACCGAAGAGTTTTCACCGATGAGTAGGTTCTTTGGTGGCCGCCGCGCGCGTGATCGCTGTGGGCGTGAGAGATCCAATTGACCTCGACGGGTTCGCGGCTATCCATCCAAAGGTTGCTATCGGGGAGGTAGATTCCACTTGGGTGATACTCTATCCGCAACGATGGTTCCTCCGTCGATCTGGCGTCACATTTAGCTCCAGTTCAAGCTCTGCCTCATCATATACTCTAAGTTGACCTGTAAGAGTTGGAAACTGAAATGACACGAACAACGCCTTGGATGTACTGGATTTTGCGCATGGCCGCCATCTACAACCTAGGCTGGGGAATGTGGGTGATGTTTTCGCCGCATTCCGTTTTCTCTCTGTTTGGAGTCGCAGAGCCAGCTTATGTGGAGTTCTGGCAGGCGATTGGCCTGTCGACTGCCGTCTTCGGTTTAGGTCTGTATTTCGCCAGTAGAGATCCATATAAGCATTGGATTGTGATTCTGCTCGCTTTGCTGGTTGAAATTGTCACACCATTCGGGTTTTGGCTAGGGGTCCAGCGAGGACACCTGCCGGCGAGTGCGCTGTGGATGGTCGGCATGAACGACTTGATCTGGTGGATTCCCTTCTCCGTTATCCTTTGGAGGGCCTACGAGTTCCAACGGACGAGGCGAATACTGGCCTCGCCGGAAGTACAGAATTTCGCATTGCGCGCGAAGACACAGTATGGAGTCTCACTACTGGAGATGTCCCAGTTGTCGCCGACCCTGGTTGTGTTTCTAAGACATCTTGGATGCACGTTCTGTCGGGAAACATTGGCTGATTTGCATAAGCAGCGAGAGAGAATCGAGGCAGATGGCGTACGAGTGGCACTGGTGCATATGGCTCAGGAATCGGAAGCGGAGCCATTCTTGGAGAAGTACGGATTAGGGGATTTGCCCAGAGTGAGTGATCCGGGTCAGGCTGTTTACCGCGCCTTCGGTTTGGAGAAGGGCTCGCTGGTGCAGCTTTTTGGCTTAAAGACATGGATCAGGGGATTCCAGAGCTCGTTTATCGAAGGGCATACACAAGGAACGACGGTGGGCGACAGTTTTCAAATGCCGGGAGTATTTCTCGTGTTTCACGGAGAGGTACTAAGGGCCTACAGGCACCAGAGTCCTGCTGACAGACCGAACTACGTTTCCCTAGCCCAGAGCCAGGATTATCCGATCCCCAGTTAAGGTTCCCGACGGAGGGGAGTATTGCCCCAGGGGTGTTAACTTGATCTTAGCCAATCATGCAAGGATCAAATTCCACCGGAGACGGTTACCACCGTGTGCCAGGGGCTATGGGCGCGTTGAGCGTTTTAGGAGTTCCCATTCGGCTCCACTTCACGTTTCTTTTGCTGTTCGTGCTTCTGTTGATTTCAGGCTTGGGCGGACAGCGCTCGAGCGTAGTTTATGTCCTGTACGTGGGCGGTTTGTTTCTCTCAGTGATGCTTCATGAGTTGGGTCACGCGATGGTGACGAAGCATTATGGGATTCAGACGTTGGAAGTAGTGATGTTTCCGATCGGCGGTGTCGCACGGTTGGATCGACGGCTGGAACCAAGCGAAGAGTTCGGTATTGCGATGGCAGGGCCGCTAGTGAATGTATTTCTGGCGGGGCTGTGTTGGGTCTTAGCGACCTCGTCGAATCATATCGTTAGCCTGAGTGGGATTTTCAAAGCGACGGATGAGAACCTTGCCGCGCAGTTGTTTTTCGGAAATCTAGCGATGGCTGGATTCAATCTTTTGCCTGCTTTCCCGATGGACGGCGGGCGGATTTTCCGATCGGTGTTGAGCCGGTTTCGCAGCGAGGAGGACAGCACTCGCATTGCGGCCTGGGTCGGGCGAATGATCGCGATCAGCCTAGCCCTGTATGCACTATTCTCGGGGCATTACTTACTCGTGTTCGGGGCATTTTTCATCTACATCGGAGCGGCGCAAGAGGCTGCGGCTTCTCTCGGGCGGGCTCTGACGGTGGGAATCCCGGTACGGGCGGCGATGGTGAAGGAATTTCACACGCTGACCCATGCGAGCACGATTCGCGAGGCGATCGATATGTCTCTGGCGTGTTCGCAGCAGGACTTTCCTGTCATACACGGCGGTGCGATTTCGGGGATCCTCAATCGGAATGCACTGCTTCACGCGTTGGCGTCTGAAGGGCCGGATGCGTACATTGTGGGTGTGATGGACCGGCAGTACATTTCCCTGGCACCCGATTTGGACTTGTCCGCGGCTTTGCCGGTGATGGCACGGTCAGGCAATTGCGCTCTGGTGTTGCAGGACGAGCGGCTGGTTGGCCTTCTTACGACTGAGAATCTTTCGCACTTCCTGGCATTGCGACGTTTCGGCCTCGAACCCGGGTGTTGAGTCCGCGCGGTAACCGTTAGGACGACGGTTTTGTCTGAGGTAGACTGTTCTGATGCCCCTCTCGGACCGCATTCGCCTCAGCTTCATGATGTTTCTGAACTACGTGATTTGGGGAAGCTGGTATGTCACCATCGGAACTTATCTCACGTCGACCCTGAAGTTTTCCGGCACAGAAGCCGGTGCCGTGTTCGGCACTTCTGCGCTGGCATCGATGATCTCGCCCTTCTTTGTCGGGCTCATCGCCGATCGATACTTCGCATCTGAACGCGTGCTGGCGGTGTTGCATTTGGTGGGTGCGGGGCTGCTCTATCTGGTCACGACGCAAACCAGCTTTGGCGGGGTTTACGCGATCATGTTCGCTTATTGTCTGTGCTACTTTCCGACGGTGTCGTTGACGAATTCACTGACGTTGCAGAACATCAAGGATCCGGGTAAGGATTTTCCGCTGATCCGAGTGTTCGCGACTTTGGGCTGGATCTTTATCGGCGTGATCATTGGCAAGCTGGGAGTTGAGGCATCATCGACGCAGTTTCTGATTGCGGCCGGTGCCTCGCTGCTGATGTCGGCCTTCAGTTTGACATTGCCCCATACGCCTCCTCCGAATAAGGGGCAGAAGGTGAGTGCGCGGCAGATTCTGGGACTCGATGCATTGGTGATCCTGAAAGATCAATCGTTTCTGGTTTTTGTGATCGCGTCGGTGTTTGCGTGTATTCCCCTCACCTTCTACTTCTCGTTCACGAATGCTTATCTCAACGAGATGAAGGTAGAGAACGCGGCGGGCAAGATGGCGCTGGGTCAGGTTTCAGAAGTAGTGCTGATGCTGCTGATGCCGCTGATTTTCCGCAAGGTGAGCGTGAAGATGATTCTCGTTTTCGGTCTTGCCGCGTGGGCAGTGCGGTATGCTTTGCTGGCTTATGGGAATCCGGATTCGGGCATGTGGATGTTCTATCTGGCGATTCTGCTGCATGGCATCTGCTACGACTTTTTCTTCATGACCGGGCAGCTTTACACCGATATGCAGGCGCCATCGAACTTGCGATCCGCAGCCCAGGGACTGATCATCTTCCTGACCTACGGCGTGGGTATGTTCATTGGCAGCCTGCTATCGGGTTCGGCGGTGGACTACTTCACGAAGACCGTGAACGGTGTAGCGGTTCGCGATTGGCAAAGCTTCTGGTTGACGTCTTCGGCTGGTGCGGCGGTGATCCTTCTATTGCTGGTGATCTTCTTCAAGAACAACGCCAAGGTACAGACGAAGGTAGCGTAGTTATTTGGCGACGTAGCTGCGATGCAGCCAAGCATTGCTTGAGTTCCCTTGAACCTCGCGGACCGCGGTATCGCGCGATTCGAACAGCATTATGTTCGAGGAAGCGCCTTTCGCGGTCCGCGTTCGTTTGTTGGGCGTGTCCGTTTTGGCCTCCAATTTCGGGGCGGTGAGGGATTGATTTGCGTCGGCAACCGTGAATACGGGAGCCTTGGGCGAGAGTGGTTCGGTGGATGCTTCGATGGCGGCGGCTTTGATTGCCTTGGGCCACATGGCACGGAACAGGGCGGGATTCGCGTAGACTTCTCCGCCCGAGAACTTGCCGTTCACGGCGTAAACGAATCCGACGGCGTCGGGTTGTTTTTCCGGGGCTGGCTGCAACTGCCTGGTGTAGGTGCTCGTCGAATCCACCACTGCTTTGCTTTCGATGTTCAGTTGATAGCTCGTGGAGGAAGCCGGCGGAGGTGGAGGTGCCGCAGCGACTTCGGCCCAGACGGCTGTTTGGTCTTTGCCGCTTTTGACGGCGCGTTTGAGGTCTTTGTGGGCGATCATTTCGGTGGATGCGGCGAAGATTGTGACTGCTTCGGATCCGCGTTTGGTCCAGCGGCCTTGTTCCACGCAGAAGGTGGCTACGGGCGTCCGGCCGGACTTTGGAGGCAGGATTAGATCCGTTGTGAAGACGCGATCCTGCTGGCCGCCTTTCACGACGTCGCCGCCCTGTACAAAGACATCGACGTCAGACGATATATTTTCGATTGCGAGTTCATTGACCTCTTTGGTTTCGTGAACGATCACCTTCTTCAGTTGGATCGCCTCTTGAAGGGGCATGTACTTGCGACCGAGTGCCTTGCTGTCCGAATGGACGAAAGAGGGTGAGGTTGGAGTGTTGATAGGGTCCGGTGAGGCGGACGCTGTTGGATGGCGCTGGTTGCGCAAGGCAGACGGCTGCCAGCGCGAATCCGAAGTGGAGACGCATAGGGAGTTCGATCCTTTCGACTCTGTTCAACTCTTTGGGCGCGCACTGTTTTGGACACCGGTTGCGCGGCGAGAGTTCCCACGCTGGACAAACGATTCTCAAGGTGTTCACAAAACGACCGATGAGGTCAAATTGACTTTGGGATCCCGCTACAGGTAACATATCTTCGTATCCGGATTTGTAGATTTGTTCGGATCACTCGAAACACTTAGACATGCCTAACTCCTATATCTTCTCTTCCGAGTCCGTTGGCGAAGGCCACCCGGACAAGGTATGCGACACCATCTCGGACGCAGTACTTGACGCTTGCCTCACGCAGGACAAGTACTCGCGCGTCGCCTGCGAAACGCTCGTCAAGAGCAATGTGGTTGTAGTTGCCGGTGAAATCACCACCAAGGCGAAGTTCGACTACAACGAAGTGATTCGCGCGGCGATCCGCGGAATCGGTTATACCAACAATGACGACGTGTTCCACGCGGACAAGGTCTTCATCATGAATATCCTGACCCGTCAGAGCCCGGACATCTCGCAGGGCGTTGACGCGAAGGCAGCGGAAGGCAAGAAGAAGGCAGAGCAGGGTGCGGGCGACCAAGGCCTGATGTTCGGCTATGCTTGCAACGAAACCGAAGAGCTGATGCCTGCACCGATCATGTTCGCGCATCGGCTTGGCCGGGAACTGACCAAGATCCGCAAGGCCGACAAGCTGGCCAAGTGGCTGCGTCCAGACGCGAAG
>CAZCPL010000101.1:0-10583 GCA_964500255.1 uncultured Solibacteraceae bacterium
CGCAGCGACGGGGGACATCTAGCGTTTGGCTATGGACCGCACGCCTGCGCAGGCGCGGCGCTGATCCGCGCGGCCGCTCCTGTATTCCTAAAGCACTTGACCGAACTGCGATCCACCTCAGAACTTGAATCCATCGAGTGGCCGCGGCAAGCACGCGCCATCCGATCGCCGACCGCCATCCGAATTCGCGAACTCGCAAGCGGCAAAATGCGTTATCAACATTAGATGCTACTCACTACCACCAGCCACCTGCAGGACAAACAGATTCAATACCTCGGTATCGTGACCGGAGAAGCGATTCTCGGCGCGAACATCGTCCGTGACTTCTTCGCCAGTATCACCGACATCGTCGGCGGACGCAGCGCCGCCTATGAAACCGAACTGCGCAAGGCGAAAGACATCGCACTGACTGAAATGCAACAACAAGCGCAACAGATGGGCGCGAACGCCGTCATCGGTGTCGATCTCGATTACGAAACAGTCGGAGCCAATGGAGGCATGATGATGGTCAGCGCCGCTGGCACCGCGGTCGTGGTTCGTTAACCGACGCAAACATCGACGCTGCGCAGGTAGTCGTTGAGAGCCTTCCCCGGTTCGTCGGCAAACGGCGTGGATGTAATTTCGCAGCCCCGGATGCGGTCGAGCCGAAAGCTTCGAAAACCGCTACGTAGTTCGCACCAGGCGGCGAGCGTCCACACGATTCCCCAAAAATGCATCGCCAACGGTCGGATCAGTCTCTCTGTTTCGTCACCGTTGGCGTCGGCGTAAACAATCCGCAATACCTTGCGATCCTCGATCGCGCCGCGAATCGTCTCAATAGAACCATCGACAGCACCGGTCCTCTCAGGTATCCGCGGAACGTACATCTGTGGACGATCGATCTCTTCGCGTCGTGTTTTGGGCAGGGCCAGAATCACTTTGTCCAAGGCTGGCGTCGCTGCGGCGCGAAGCGTCGGACCTGCGAACGCCTGCACCATGCGCAGCCCAACCACCACAGCTTCCACCTCTTCTCGTGTGAACATGAGGGCCGTCAATTCATACGAACGGTCGACCGTGTACCCAACGCCCGCTTCCCCTCTGATAGGAACTCCCGAGAGCGACAGATCGCGGACGTCTCTGTAAATGGTGCGCTCGGAAACGCCCAGCATCTCAGACAATTGCGCGGCCGTCGTGAGACGGCGAGCCCGCAAATGCTGTGCGATCTGGAATAGTCTGTCGGCGCGACGCATGCGCTCCTATTATCGGACGGAAGGCGAATGCAGGCCCATTCGATTGCCTTCGGTATCGACGTGCTGTCAGCAGCGTTGCAGCAAACAACAATCGTCGCTCATGATCGCTTCTTCGAGCGAACCAGTGTTAGGAGAATACAGTCCGGTTCTCGCACGTTAACCGCGAACACCACCATCCACAGTCGGCTTCGAGCTTCGGCAGGCGGTCACGGGGCGGTCAGCAAAGGCGCGAAGCCCGCATCGCGCTCCACACCAGCGTCGCTGCGAACAGTCGTGCGCAACCGGCGTCCAACTGCGCGGACGGCCGGTGTCGGAGCCGGTGTCGTGAAGATCTTGCGCATACCGTTCTGCGACGCCTGAGCGCTGGAAGCGCTTGTAGGCGATCGTCGACAAGGCTTTCGATCTACCAGGCCTAAACGTGATCGCTACCTCGACTCGAGGAAACGGTCGGGCGCCCGGCTTCTGGCGGTTTGAGACGCTGCCCCCGCAACCATCGGCCGCTCTCGTATCCGCGGCAACCCTGCGCAACCCGTCACGCTGATCGTCACTATCTCGACTCCCGCGCTCGCATGGCGCTGATTGTCAAGGTTTGCGAGGCGGTGCATCACGTACACCAGCGAGGCGTGAGCCATCGCGATCTCCGGCCTTCGAATACTCTCGTGATAGCGCTGGTAGCAGAAGCAGTGGCGCGGCTGCGGAACGCGATCGGCAGTTGAGGCCCGCAGTGAGGATGGCCGCAAGCGAGCCAACCTCGCTGCAGCAACAGCGGGCACGGTGCGAGTTTCTACAGTATGGTCCCCTGGAGCAAGCCAGCGTGATCGCGCCAAGCTGCCCGCGACGCATCGCTCAAATGCGCGAAGCCCCGAGCATGCAGAAAGAAGATCCGCCGCCGTTGACAGTACTTTTGTTCCCACTATCTTCTGAGTCTGACCCTGGCGCGGCAAGCAAAGTCCGCGGATGTCCATGCCTCATTGGAAGTTGATTACGGCCATGCCGATTGCAGGGCGCAAACTGCACTAATCGATCACGGCCTTGCGGCCAGCCAGCATCCCCACGGCGATACTCATCGCAATCACCAAACCATGCCAGATCGCCAGATGCGTGGCATCCTGATGAGGACAGAATGCCTGCAAGGCAACCGCCGAAATCACGCCGCTGAGCGCACCGATTGCCGCTCCGGCGCGAACGCCATCCAGGATGACACCGCGTCTCGCAATCCGGAAGAGTGCCCAGCAAGATCCAATCGTTAGAAGAGATCCCATTCCTAGGCAAAGCAGCCCGTTGTAAAGCGAGTCCTGTGCCGGCGATAGCGGAAACATGACCCCGCAAACAATTGGGAATCCGATACAAAGAGCCCCCACAACCGCCTCGATGCGAACTGGCGGAGGCGGCGCTCCGGGTCGAATCGTGCGAACGAAAGCAACCGCCAAACAAGCCGCACTGGCAACCGCTAGCGCGCCAAGAGCGAGAGTCTGCGGCAAGCTCATCAGACGCCACCCGCGGAGCCCCATCGCGGCTAGAAATCCGCCGATTCCCACCGCCGCTGTCAATTGGACTCCCACTGCCAATACTCGATCGGTGGGCAGCGGATCCACTGCCTGAAGGTCCGCCATCAGGCTTCTGCGAATCGATTCACGCACGTCGTTCTCATCCACGTGGATTCTCCTCTTTTTCTTCGACGCCCAATTCCTGGCGAATCGTCCGATAGGCTCGAAAGGCTTTCTGCTTGACGGCATTTACATTCGAACCGGTGGCCTGCGCCACTTCTTCCATCGTCATGCCAACGATCTTCAACATGATCACCACGTCCCGCTGCGCAGCCGGAAGTCCATCCATCGCGCGCATAATCCGCTGCGCGGTCAGCGATCCATCCCATTGTTGTTGAGGATCGTCCAACAGCTTCAATTCCGAGACACCATCAATGCTTGATTCCCGCCCGGATGTACGCTGCATCTTGCGGAATTGATCGACCCGCGAATGTCGTGCGATTGCGAAAACCCAGGGTAAAACCGGTTCCCCATGGCGATAGCTGTGGCGGGCGCGATGGATTCTCAGCCAGCATTCCTGCAGCAAATCGTCAATCGGGGTCGTGGCTCCGGCAATAGCCCAGAAGAAGCGCCGCAAGATGGGATAAAGCTCGTCGACGAGTTCGTTCGCCGCAACGGCGTCGCCCGCCTGATATCGGCACATGAGATCCGGTAGCAAGTCTATCGAGGCGTTCGCTCACGGTAGCATTTCGGTTACGAAAAAAGCGAAAAAAGACCGCGTAACCTTTCTCGCGAATTGAACGAACCCTTTCTCGAACGGGCGCTATCGAAACTTTCGCACCCGCGACCAAGGAGAAATGGAAATGACCAGACGAAACTTCGGCGCCCGGCTTGGCGCCGCCTTTGCCGGCATCGCAGCCGCTGGGGCAGTTGTCTCAACGGCGATGGCCAAGGACAAAGAAGCCAAGCATGCCTGCAAAGGCATGAACGAATGCAAAGGTCAGGGCGGCGGACCCAAGGGCATGGCAGGCAAGAATTCCTGCAAGGGCAAGGGCGAGTGCGCCACCGTCAAGCACGACTGCAAGGGCAAGAACGATTGCAAAGGCCAGGGCGGCGGCGAGATGGCCGGCAAGAACGCCTGCAAGGGCCAGGGCGAATGCGCCGTGCCGATGAAGAAGAAGATGTCCTCGCTGCGGATGCGCGGCGGCGAGAACGCTTAATTGAGATGGGGTCCGCTGCATAGAGCGGACCCTTCACCCTATGTCCAATCGATGGAACATTCCCGATCTCGGCTTCGGCGTGGGCCTGCGCACGTCTCACTACGCCCATATCCTCGCCGAAAATCCACCGGTGGATTGGTTCGAAATCCTGTCGGAAAACTACATGGATACCGGCGGCAAACCCGCCTATATTCTCGATCGGATCGCAGAGCGGTATCCCATCGTGATGCACGGCGTGTCGCTGTCTGTCGGCAGCACAGATCCCCTCAACTTCCACTATCTGGCAAAGCTCAAGCGCTTGGCCAAACGGGTCGACGCCCGTTGGATTTCCGATCATCTCTGCTGGACTGGCGTTTCCGGACTCAACACCCACGATCTCCTTCCCATGCCCTATACCGACGAGTCACTCAAGCATGTGACCGAGCGCGTCCGTGTGATTTCTGACTTTCTCGAACAGCCCGTGTTTCTCGAGAATCCGTCAACCTATTTGGAATTCACATCCTCTACGTGGCGCGAATGCGACTTTTTGGGAGAACTCGCCTCGATGTCCGGCTGTGGACTCTTACTCGATGTCAACAACGTTTACGTGAGTGCCTTCAATCACGGCTTCGATGCCTTTGACTATGTCGACCGCATCCCGCTGGGCAGCGTGGTGCAGATCCATCTCGCGGGGCATACCCACAAGGGCACGCATATCCTCGACACACACAGCGATCACGTGGTCGACGAGGTTTGGGAAATCTATCGTCGCGTCTGTTCTCGCATGGGCGACATTTCGACGCTCTTGGAATGGGACGAAGCGATTCCTTCGTTTGACGTCGTGCATGCCGAAGCCCGCAAAGCGGGAGACTATCGCCAAGGACAACCCGAACATGCGGCAGCTTAGATCGCTGCAAGAGTGGATGCAGGGTTGCGTAATGGATCCCGCACCAGCCGATGATCGCGCGGTGAAGAAACGCATCCGCCCTTCCGCAACACTGACGCCGGCTGAACGTATCGATATCTATCGCAACATGTACGAACTGCGTTTGATTGACGCATTGCAAGTGGACTACCCAGGGCTTTTTCGCTGCCTCGGATCCGAACGTTTCGAAGAAGTCGCGCGCGTCTATGTCCGGCATCATCCGTCGCAAAGCTATACGCTGAACCGCCTCGGTGATCGGCTTCCAGAGTTCCTGCCTCTTGTTGAAGGCTTGCCGCGAGCCGCCTTTCTGCGGGATCTCGCCCGCTTTGAGCTTGCCGAAACAATCGTGTTCGACGAGGAAGCCTCCGTCTCGATGACGCCCAAAGGCTTGGACGAATCCGCCCGCCTGCAGCCCATCGCAGCGCTACGGCTGCTTTCACTGCAGTATCCCGCGAATCGTTATCTCAAGGGTGATTCGGAAATCATCCCTCGACGCCGCAATACTTGGCTGGTTGTGTATCGCCCGAACAAGTCGGTTTCGCATCTCGAATTGTCGCGTGGCTCTTTCGAACTACTGCAGTCGCTCTGTTCCGGAAAGACCATCGGAGAGGCACTTGCCGATTCCAAACTCAGCGAGAGAGCTGTCTTCGACTGTTTCCAACTCTGGTTCAGCGCGGGCTTGTTCCAGTCCGCCTCAGCCCTTCGATGATCGAGTAGTTGTCAAGTTCGCCGCGCCCCTTGGATTCTGCTTTTTCGAGCAAGCTCCGATCGGTTTCCGACATGAGGCGAACATCCTCCAACTGCTGCGACAGCCGCGCCTGCACATTCTAGTCTCCGTCGATCGTCTGCTTGCCCTTCATCACTGCCAGCGCTGCCGCCGGATCCACGCCTATCCCCTCGGCGAACACCAGTCCTTGGCAACCACTGCTCGATTGGAACCGAGCGCGGGGTTCGAGATCAGCTTCATTCATTCGAGCAACCGCGCCGCAACAGCTTACGTAGCAGCGTCCACAAGTCGGCATTGGTGTCGAACGCGGCGCGTCCAGAGTTCGGCTCGCCGGTGGTGGTATCGATCGGGGTCTGTCCAAGAGGCAATCGGGTTGTCGGCCCAACGTCGCGCCTTTCGCGATGAGCGGATGCGCCTTGTCGCGCTCAAACGTGAACACCCAGACACGTTCGAGCAGGCGTTCGGTCGTGGCCGTGCCCATGAGCACGAGTCCGATCACTCCAAAGGTCAAGAGCCTGTCCAAGTCATCTGCGGATCGCCTAAAGTTAATCCCTTAGAAAGACGATTCGTCGATTGTATGCAGTCCACTTCCGCTAATCGCGACTTTTGGTTCAAGCTGGTGGCCGCAGTCATGGTCGGCGCAGCGTTCTTCGCCGTCATGCCACTTCAGCGAATGTTGCGCGCGGAAAACGACTTTGTCCATTGGTACGTCGGCGGCGCGCTGTTCGGCACACCTGACCTTCACTTGGAAGCTCCGAATCACGCCTTGCAGACCAAGTTGATCGGCGGGGTTCTAGACCATTCCTATTTCATCCGGCCCACCTTCTACGGGCTTCTGCTAAAGCCGCTCAGTTGGATGCCCTATCTGACCTCGTATGTCGTATTCCAGATCTTCAGCGTCTTCGGATGCTTGCTCTATTTCCTGCGGACATTCGGCCGGCAATGGCAGGACATCTGGGTCTACGCGGCGATGTCGATTCCCCTCATCTCCAACATTGTGAATGGGCAGGACGTCACGCTTCTCTTGGGAATCTGCACCCTGTCGCTTGTGCTTGCGCGCAAAGATCGCGACTTTCTTTCCGGGCTCGTCTTCACGCTCTGCGCCATCAAGTTTCACCTGTTTATCTTCACGCCCATCGCCATGCTGGCACAGAAGCGCTGGAAGATGTTTGGCGGAGGCGTCACCGGAGCGATCCTCTTGTTCGTGCTCGGCTTACTGGGGGGCGGCTGGACCGTATTCATGAGCCTGGTGGCGCTCTTGAGTAAGCCGGAGAATCATCCCTACCCGGAACTGATGCCCAATTTGCGCGGCATGGTGCAGGCCCTCACCGGGGGATCCAGCCAGCCGATCGCCTTCACCTTGGCGCTTTTCGTTGCCGCTGCGGTCGTCTTCCTGATGTGCAAGGCGGACAACTACGAGAAAGCCTTCGCTTACGCCATCATTGGCGGGCTGCTGGTGAACTTCCACGCCTATATCCAAGATCCGATGCTGTTGCTGCTGGCGGCGGCCATTCTGTTCGATGGGCAGGAATCGGTGGAATTCCGGACGACTCTGCAGTTGGCGCTGTTTCCAGTCGCCTATGTGCTGCTGATGTGGCAGCCGCCCTACAGCGCCGCATACGCGATCATCGTGCTTTCGGCGCTCGGATTTGCGGTCCGCGACCGCCTGCGTCAGCCCGCAACGGTCCTCAACACCGCCGCGATTTAGGCCGCATGGTAACGACGACGTAGACTCGCAAACTGCTTGAGCTTCACGAGATCCGTGCGATGCAGCAGGTATCGTGCAACAACCCCAAAGATCGATAAACCGTAGCGGCAGCTCGAAACGAACGAGCAGGATGACGCCTGGGCGAAGTATCGGGTCGGCACCGGGACCTCGGCAATACGCATGCCGGTATCGACAAACTGTGCGATGATTTCCTGGTCGAACACAAACGCGTCGGAATTCATGTCCAGGTTCACGGCCTCGAGCGCTTCCCGCCGATAGGCTCGGTATCCGGTATGGTACTCCGCAAGGTTGAGATCGAAGGCCCAGTTTTCCACACCCGTCAGAAAACGGTTGCCGAGAAACTTCCACCAAGGCATCCCCTGGCGCATCACGTCTCCCGCAAGTAGTCGTGAACCGAGAACCACATCGGCCTTGCCCTCCCGGATGGGGCGAATAATTTCCGGCAGCAGAGTCGGATCGTATTGATAGTCCGGGTGAACCATCACCACAATCTCCGCGCCCGCCCTGAGCGCTTCCCGATAGCAGGTCTTCTGGTTAGCACCGTAGCCGTAGTTGCGGTCATGGACGAAGAGGTCGAGTCCCAGTTCCCGGGCGATTTCCTTGGTCTCGTCCTTGCTGCAATCGTCAACGAGGATTACCAGATCGACGATGTCGTGCGGCAGTTCGGCATACGTCATGCGCAGAGTCTTCGCCGCGTTATAGGCAGGCATCACGACGACGGTCTTGGGTCTGGTCACTCTAGACAGTTCTCCTTCTGGTGAATCGGTCGCTGGAAACAGGGCGCACATAGGATGACTCCCTCGGGTCGCGTTGGAGTTGACCTTACTACCCACAGTGCTGTGTCTCCGGGGGGCGTCGCCTCCAACCGTCACCGATTGGAAAATGAATGTGGAACGCCCTCGCTACGACACAATGCGCGGAGGCGTTCCACAGAATCAGGCTTGCCACCAAAACGTTCCGCGAGAAGCACGAACACCAATCGCGGAAGAGCCTGCGGCGGAATCGTCAGAGTGAAATCGTGTTCCCGTTCGCCAAACATTTCATCGGCCGTTGATCCGATGTCCTGCGTATCCATCGCGATCGAGCCGTCGCCATGGAGTGCGAGCCGCGTGCATCGAAACTCCCCGCCAGTCTCGCTGCGGAACAATTCCATCGATTCTTCCATCGGTATTTTCCTTTACTCGGCCGCGACTTCCACCCAGTGAATCTTGCCGCCATCGGGCATGCGCACATCGAAGACCAACCAGCCTTCAACCGCTCCCAGCGTCCACTCGCGGGCTTTCGTTACCGGGCTTGGCGTAAGCACACCAGGCATGATTTCGCCGGTTTGCTTAAGCGCCAACTCCCCGCCATTGAGATGGACTTCCACAGCTTCCGCGACTTCCATCCGCAACTTCGCATTGCTCAACCGCGGACCCACGAACATCCGGAACGACGCCCAAGAGCCCGCCCGCAAGGTCTTTGGCAACTGCGCACACTGTGCTTCACCTGGAGCCCAAGTGTCCGAATAGGTGACGATGTGGCGGCGTGGCTTACCTTGCAGGGTGGATAGAGCCCCGCACTCCCGCAACATCGCACCGTAGCTCTTCTCGACATCGGGCATGGCTGTTTGCGAATCCATGTAGTTGAACAGGTAGATACGATCCGCGCCACGCGCGAGAAATCCCGCAGCCGCGCCGCGCACCGTCTCAATCGTATTCGATTGGATCTTGTAGTCGTGATACGGCTGAATCAGGAGTTCGAGACCGGCCGCAAGAATCACGTTTGGGCCAATCAGTCTGCGCCACTGCTCGATCGGGATCTCGGTTTCAATCGACGCCCAGAACGGCGTCACCACCAGCATTTGCAGCAAGCCCTCAGCGGCCCAGCGCGCACCGTCCATGCCCATCGCCCAAGCGGTTTGCGGACGCGTCGGAACACGCGCGCCCAATGCGATCTTGTGACCGCGCTTCTTTTCCCAACGGTTCAACAAGGCGCGCGTACGGCGCACAAACTCCGTCGAAGCTTCGTTGCCGCGCTGCTCTTCGCCAGGCTTGAAGTGGAAGCCGAAGCGCATCCAATCTAGTTCGAGTCCGTCGAAATCGTATCGCTCGCAATACTCTACGACCAGTTGGAAATGATAGTCGCGAACCGCGGCGTGATTGAAGTCGAACGCCCGGTCGCGCCAGTCGGGCGAGCGCCACCCCACGCGCCGATACTCTGGATGCTCGCGCCAAAACGTCGAATGCATGTAACTCCGCGGATCGTCGACATTGTGCAGATCGTTCATGCGCATGCTGATCCACGGCTTCAGTTTCTTCTCACGCGCACGTCTGATCCACAGTGCGTATGGGTCGATGCCTTGCGAGTGCAACTGCCACGCCGTGTGCGTCCACTTGCGCGCAGAAGCGCGACCCTCTTTGGGCGTGGATGCGAACAGCGGCTGATCGTCAGAACCCTTTGGATCGTAGCCCTTCCAGATCGGATCCCAGACTTTCGAAGCAAAACTCGTGCGCTGCGAATTGGCGCTCAGAATCAACTCGCGCACCTGTGTCCCAGCATATTGATCGACAAAAGAAGCCACAGATTCAGGCGTGAACGTCTGCCCTGCGCGCGTGGAAAAATAATGGCTGTTGTCTTCGTTGAGCGAGAGAGCGGTCTCTTTGGGCGCGTTCGCAGCGGCTACCAGAAGAGGAATCTGCAGCGTCGCGCGGCGGGTCATCATGATGCCATTGTTTCACTTCGGATATAGTCTGAGTGGATGCTGCTTGCACTGACACTCGCGGTCGGCCTGCGCGCCCAACAGGCAAACGTCAACTTCGACGTAAACCCCCAGAAAAACACCGAGAATCTGGTTCCCTGTGGTGCGACCACTGTGTCGCCGGAGGTTCAGGACGACGGTACGATCACATTTCGCGTGAAAGCTCCCAAGGCGCAGCAAGTGATGCTGGCCCCAGGCCCATTGACCGTCGCATTGAAGCAATCGAAAACGGTGGCCTTCACGAAGGATGCCGCCGGATTGTGGACACTCACCGTGGGTCCCATAAAGCCAAATATCTATGTGTACAAACTACGGATCGATGGCGTGAGCGTGGCGGATCCTTCGAACACTGTCGCGGGATTCGGCAATCAGCCGCCTTTCAGCGAGGTCGTTGTGCATGGATCGACGGCCGCCTACTACGATGCGAAGCCCGTGCCGCATGGCGCAGTCACGCGACACATTCATCATTCGACCGTCACCGATGGAGAACGTATTCGACCGTCACCGATGGAGAACGTATTCGACCGTCACCGATGGAGAACGTATT
>CAZCPL010000101.1:10683-17787 GCA_964500255.1 uncultured Solibacteraceae bacterium
ATTCGACCGTCACCGATGGAGAACGTATTCGACCGTCACCGATGGAGAACGTATTCGACCGTCACCGATGGAGAACGCATTCGACCGTCACCGATGGAGAACGCGAACTCTTGGTCTATACGCCGCCCAGGATACGCTGCGAAAAGTGACGATGCGAAAAAGAAGTATCCGGTGCTGTATCTGGCGGGTGGAAGCGGAGAACTGGCTTCAGGCTGGGTCTTGTATGGACGAGTGAATTTCATTCTGGACAACCTCATTGCGGAAGGCAAGGCAGTGCCCCATGATCGTGGCGATGCCGAATAATCAGGTGATGCATCGCAGCCATCCCAAGCACATCGATGAGTCATTCGCGATCTTCGACAAAGAGCTGCGAACCCAAGTGATTCCGCTGGTTGAGAGGACCTATAGCGTTCGTACCGATCGCCGTTCGCGTGCGCTGTCAGGCTTGTCGATGGGCGGACGCCAAACCGAACTTGTGGGCTTTCCGCACATCGATCTGTTCTCGTCATTCGCAGTCTTGAGCGCAGGCGATCTGGATGCCGGGAAATCGGTGAGTGCATTCTTGAATGCACCCGATACCGCCAAGCGCGTCGACTATCTGCTCATCGGGTTCGGGTCTTATGAAGACGCGCCGCTGAGTGCCAATGCCACCGGCAGCCTGCGCGGATCTGTCGCCGCGCGAAGCGCCGCATTGCGCGATGCACTGAAGGCCCACAACCTTCCGCACGAGTTCTATTCAGGTGGCGATGGAGCGCACGATTGGGGCACTTGGCGGCATCTCGTGCATGCGAAGTTGTTACCGGCGCTGTTCCGAAAGAAGTAAACTTGTGACATATGATGAAGGTTCTCGCGGCCGCTCTTCTGCTGGCTGCATCCGTCTCTGCGCAACAAGGCGTCTACTCAAACCGGCGTGCGCCCAGCTTCACCTTGCCTGAAGGCAACTTCAAGCGGCACGACATCCTCGACTATCGCGGCAAATGGTTGCTCATCGACTTCATGAAGACCGACTGTCCGCACTGCAAAGCGCTCACGGCCGTGCTCGAAAAGGCCAAGGTCAAGTATGGCGCGGCCAAGATGTCTGTGCTGAACATCGTGATCACGCCGCCTGAAAATCAGGACACTGTCGGCAAATACATCCGCGAGAACAAAGTGACGTCGCCAATTCTGTTCGATATCGCCGGACAAGTCGCCGGTGCGTACTTCAATGCCACGCCGCAGAAGGCCAGCTTCGATACACCGTACTTGTTCATCGTCAATCCGCAGGGCCAAATCGTTGACGATTACGGCCATTCCGATCAGAATCACGACATCATCGAAGGCGCAGGATTGTTCAAGATTCTGGATGCGCTGTTCGCCGGGAAAGCCGCACCCCCTAACAAGAAGTAGCCGCGCATGAGATACGCCGCGCTCACTCTGTTTGCTCTCTGTCTAGGCTTCAGCCAGCCCAGCACCATTGCGCTGCTCGAAGATCTGCACAAGGCGGCGCGGGCCGGTGACGTCGAGCAGGTGCGGTTGCTCCTTGAAAAGGGCTTGTCGGCGAACCATCGCGATGCCCTCGGCAGCACGCCGCTGCACGACGCCGCTTGGAACGGAAATCCGGCGTTGGTGAAACTGCTATTGGATCGCGGCGCGCAGGTGGATGCGCGGCATCTCGAAGCAGGATCCACACCGCTGCACTATGCGGTGACCACCAACCACCTGGACTGCGTGCGACTGTTGATCGACCGTGGCGCACAGGTCAACGCATCCTATCGATCCGGAACCACAGCCATGCATATCGCGGCGGCGCGCGGCTTTTATGAAATTGCCGAGATCCTCATCGCGAAAGGTGCCAACGTCAACGCCCGCGATGCGGCGGGGTCGGCACCGCTCGATGAAGCCGCTTGGCGCGGATATCCACGGATGGCGGAGTTATTGATCAAGAATGGCGGCGATGCAAAAGGCCGCATAAAAGATACCAGTGTCACGCCGCTGCATGAAGCGGCGTCCAAAGGGCACGGCGACGTGGTTGAGGTGCTGATCGCCGCTGGTGCGGACGTCAACGCCATCGACAACGCTGGTTCGACGCCGCTCGATGAGGCAATTGCGAATCGGCATCCTGGAGCGGCGGATATCCTGTTGGAGAAGGGCGCAAAGATGTCCGGTGGCGGCGACACCAACACCCGTGCGCTGAACGACGCAGTGATGCGCGGCAACACCGGCGTGGTGGAACTGCTGCTGCGCAGAAATCCAAAGCTGCGCGATACGCTCTATCGGGGCTTCACTCCGCTGCACGCGGCGGCGATGAAGGGGCAGTTGGAAATCATGGGCCTGTTGATCGTGATGCAGGCGGATATCGAATCCCGCTCAGCTACCGGAGGCACGCCCCTGCACGATGCGGCTTTCGCGGGCCAGACGGATGCAGTGCGGATGCTGCTCGACAAAGGCGCCAAGATCGACGCGATCGATACAGAATCCGGCAACACGCCGCTGCATCACGCGGCTTCCTGGGGACGCAGAACCGTGATCGCACTGCTGCTCGATCACGGCGCGAACCGCGAGATCAAGAATCGCGCAGGCAAGACCGCAATGGACCTGGCCAAGGAAAATGGCCACGAAGCGCTACTTTCGTCAAAATAATTGACCCCTCTAATCGACCGATGACGCATGCACAGGTAGATGTGCCCTGGTTCGTTGTCCGGCATTGTCCGAACGCGTTCCGGAGGCCGGGGCGGCGGAATGCACAGATCCCTGGGCTGGCTTGCCGCTCCGGCCTTTTTTAAAACCCTAACCGCGCAATAGCGGACTTCACGACAACATCGCGGCGCAATTCCACCTCGTCGCCTTGCGGGACACCCAAGCCGACGGTCACGATTTCCTGTTCCAACCGCGAGCGGATCCATTCCTTGTCCTGCAGCCACTCGCCGATCCCGGGACGCACATTCAACTGAAACAGATAGCCTTGAAAATCATCGAGTAACTTCAAATCGACTTTGAAGCCCTCTTTCACCGGACGTTTCCCAATATATTCGGTGGCAAAGGCCGTGAACGATGCGTTGTTCTCGAGAAATGCGCGCAGCCTTGTATATGCCTCCGGCTGGACCACTTCATCCGGAGTAATTCCGCCCTTTTTGCGGCCTTCGGTAAGCGCGGGGTCGATCTGCGAATCCTCCAGCGGCCGCTGAATCGAGCGTCCATTGGGCGTGAAATAGTACGCCGTCGTCAACAGCATCGCCGTGTTCGACGACAAAGGATAGACGCTCTGCACCAATCCTTTGCCGTAGCTGACCTCACCGACAATCGACGCGCGCTTGTGATCCTGCAACGCACCAGCAACGATTTCAGACGCGCTTGCACTCTTGTTGTTCATCAAAACCGCCAACGGAAACGCGTAGGGCGCGGGAGCGTTCCTGGCAACCGCCGCATCCTCTTCGCGGACTCGGCGGCCGCGCACGGCAAGTATCTTTTGCCCAGGCTTCAAGAACAGCGATGCTGCTTCTATCGCCGAATTCATGACGCCGCCGGGATTCCCGCGCAGGTCGAGCACAAGGCCCTTTAACTTCGCGCCGCCGAGCTTTTCGATGGCCGCATGCAGATCGCGCCCGGTCATTTCATCGAAGCTCTGCACACGCACGTATCCAATACCGTCACGCAGAAAGAACATGCGATCGACACTGGGCGAGGCCAACGTTTCGGGCGTCAGCGTGAAATCGAGGATCCGCACGTTGCCGGGACGCCGCACATGCACCAGCGCCTTCTGCTGACGCGCTTGGCCGAGCAGGCCGATGAGTTGCTCCGGTTCCAGGCCACCGAGCGCGATGTTGTTCACCGCGAGTATCTCGTCACCGGGCGAAAGGCCCGCGCGCGACGATGGCGTGCCCGGCAATGTTTGCAGGATGATTACGCGTCCCGGAAGAATCGAGACGACGGAGCCAAAACCCTTTTGTTCTGACTTTTCCATCTGCTGCAACTGCTCGAACTGCCCCGGATCGAGAAACATCGAATGCGGATCGAGCTTGCGCAGCATCGACGGCAACGCACCGCTGTAAAAAGCCCGATCGGGATTGACCTTGTCGGCCACTTGCTCCTCGATCGCCGCGTAGACCTGCGCGAACCTCCGCATCTGCAACTCGACTTCATCGAAGCTCGGATGCGGAGGCGGAACCGCTTGCGCCAGCAGAAACAATGGCCAGAGCATCATGCTATTCGCGAGTATAGCGAGTTGCTTTCTTCTGTTCGTGCCGCGCCAGCGCGAGTGCAATCAATTGATCGAGCAGCGTCCCATACGGGATGCCCGAATAGGCCCACATCTTGGGAAACATGCTGATCGAAGTGAAACCGGGAATGGTGTTGATCTCGTTGACATAGATGCGCCCGGTGGCGGCTTCCATCAAAAAGTCGACGCGCGACATACCTTCGCAGCAGGCCGCCTTGTAACATTCCACGGCAAGCGCCTGCATCTCCGCGGTCTTGGCAGCATCGAGTTTCGCGGGCAGTTCAATCACCGCTTTGTCGAGCAGATACTTGTCTTCGTAGTCGTAAAACTCGCGCGAAGGCAGCACTTCACAAGGTATCGACGCCTTCACATCCGGGCCATTCCCCATGACCGAGCATTCGAATTCGCGTCCAACGATGCCGCGTTCAACGACGATTTTGCGGTCGTACTTGGCGGCCTCTTGCAAGGCGGTTGCGAGCTCATCCGCGGTTTTGACTTTCGAGATTCCGACTGAGGATCCAAGATTCGCCGGCTTCACAAACATCGGGAACGGCAGGTCAATGACGGCATCCAAAAGGGCTCGATCAACGGTGACGGATTCTACAACGGGCAACCCGCTGGCACGCATCACCCGCTTGAAGACTTCCTTGTCCATCGACAGTGCGGATCCCAAAACGCCTGGTCCGACATACGGCAGGTCCGCCAGTTCCAGCAGGCCCTGCATGGTGCCATCCTCACCGAACGTGCCATGCAGCGCAGGAAAGACGACATCGATTCCAGGGTTGCCCCCCGGCTCGGGCGAGATCGCGCGCGGCTGCCACTTGCCTTCTTTGGTGATGAAGCACTCACTGACTTCATACTTGTTGCGATCCAACGCTTCGACGATCGACTTTGCCGAACGGATCGAGATCTCATGCTCGCCGCTGCGGCCGCCGTAGATCACCGTCACTCTCGTCTTCATCTAAGTTTTGCTCCAAGATTCATGCGGCACCGTGTGGCGGATTCGACAAATGGCAACTGACGTCACCGATGACGAATCCACAGCCATCCGATGCGAACCCGCATCGAGACTTCGCTCCGTAACGTTTCGGCCGCATCGCGCCGAACGCCGGCTTGTAAATTCCTCGCGTTTGTACGTCCTACGCGCGAACAAATCAATGGTAGTTTGTTTGTCGGCCCGCACGTGTTGTCCGAGGCACGCGCCGAGCACGGAACGCAGATTCAGGCCCTGCACGGGGTTGTGATCGAGATCCGCGGAAACAAAACCAAAGCTGCGTTCCTGCAGGTTGGCGGAGGTCAACCACTGGCCATCGCTTACGGCGCGCGAAAAGATCGACGCACCGAAAAGCGCCAGTACACCCGTCGCGTGAACCGCCGCCGTGATTGTGGAAGTTTCCGCTTTGCCGCGCGCGAGACTGAAACCTGTATCGCCGCTGCCCGACCATTTCGCTGCACTGGCGAGTTCGAATCTCTTTCGTTCGGTAGGCAAACGCAAGGCCGTGATCCGATCGCGAATGGCGACAATCCGTTCCGCAGCCGCGGATTCGACGACGCCGTTCTTCAAGTGGACAACAAACGTCTGGCCCGAGCGCACGGTGTGCGCAGCATCCCAAGGCAGCTTCAACGGGCCCGCGTAGCAGTCACTATTCTTCACCACCATCCGATCGGAAGCCAGCAAGAACACCAGCGCCAACATCATAGAATGCGTTTGCCTAAAGCGGACATGACCAATTCCACCGCCAGGATCGCCGTGCGATTCTGCTCGTCGATGACCGGATTCACTTCCACCAATTCCATCGAAAGCAGCGCATCGGAATCGCAGATGGTTTCCATCGCCAAATGCGCCTCTCGATAGGTCATGCCGCCTTTGACAGGTGTGCCGACACCGGGTGCTTCTTGCGGATCGACGGAATCCATATCGAAAGACAGATGGAACCCTGCGGTGCCTTCCGTCGCAATCCGGATCGCTTCATCCATCACAGAGCGCAACCCGCGTTCGTCGATCTCACGCATGGTAAACGCCTTGACGCCGGTTTTCCTGACAATTTGCCGCTCTTCGGTATCGACGCTTCGCAATCCGATGAGCACGACATTTGCGGGATTGACCGCGGGCGTGAATCCGGCGATGCCCGCAAGTTCCGCGGGGCCGTTGCCGGTGAGACACGCCAGTGGCATTCCGTGGACGTTGCCGCTGGGGCTGGATTCAGGCGTATTCATGTCCGCATGGGCATCGATCCAAATAAGACCGAGCTTCTGATTCTTCTTATGCAGGCTGCGTGCCATCCCAGAAACCGTGCCCGCCGCGATGGAATGATCGCCACCGAGAACGATGGGGAAATAGCCCTTGTCGGCGACGGTTTCGACGCGGTCGGCAAGACGTGCGCAGGTATCCGCGATGGGTTCCAGATAGCGGGCCTTGTGCGGACCCACGGATATACTCTCAGGCTGCGGCACCGGGACGTTGCCGAGATCTTCCACTTCGTAGCCGATGGTGGCGAGTTTGTCGTTGAGTCCTGCAAGGCGGACAGCGGAAGGACCCATGTCGACGCCGCGGCGTCCTGCGCCAAGATCCATGGGTGCGCCGATGATGGCAATGTGTGTGCGTGTGGGCATAGAGTGGGTTCCTTTCTCACGGTAACAGGCGTGGGCCAGAGAGTTGTTGTGTTTGTCAGAGTACGTCGTGTTTGCCGATGAAACTTTATCTCGCCGGTCACCGTGCGCCGGCCGAGAACGGGTTTGTCGGCGAGTGGTGTAGATCGCACTGCCGGTTCCTTCGCGCTTCTGAGGAACTCGCGGGCAACGGAGGCCGCCGCGATGGTTCTTGACCGACTGAAGGGGCGCGTCGGCGCCTGCCCGCTTCTGAGGAACTCGCGGGCAACGGAGGCCGCCGCGATGGTTCTTGACCGACT
>CAZCPL010000101.1:17887-18924 GCA_964500255.1 uncultured Solibacteraceae bacterium
GCCTGCCCGCTTCTGAGGAACTCGCGGGCAACGGAGGCCGCCGCGATGGTTCTTGCGCGTCTGGAGGGCCGCGTCGGCCCCAGCCCGCTTCTGAAGAACTCGCGGGCAACGGAGGCCGCGGCGATTGTTCCTGCGCGACTGAAGGGGAGCGTCGGCCCCAGCCCGCTTCTGATCAACACGTTAGAACAGCCTCGTCTTTCCCCAGCCGGATTTCACTGGAGATTTGCCGTGGAGACCGATGTCTTTGTTCTGGAAACCGGTGTTGGACTTGGTCTGTTCGTGTTGGCGGGCGCGCCAGACGGCAAGGGCGGCGGCGATGACGAGGTCGTCCTGGGGTCCTTCAGTGGTTTCGTTGCCTCTAGGGGTGGTGGTTCCACGGAATTCGAGCAGTTCTTCGAGGAGCGCGGAAGTGTAGGCGAGTTTATTGGAGATCTGGAGCTTACCGGTTTCGAGCATGATTTGGAGTCCTGCGATGAGGTCGTGCTTAGCGACGCGCCATTCGTCGTTGGTCCGGGTTTCGCTTCCGGTGGCGGTGATGACGACGGGGACGAGGGTGGCGCGAGCGGGGAGATGGTGGAACATTTCGATGACTGGTTGTCCCACCCCGGTGGCGTCGACGATGAGGGTGCAGTCGTAGTTCTGCTGGGTGATTTTGAAGAGCTTGGAGCGGACCTTTTCGACGACATCGGTGTATTTGGTGCCGAGTGGGATGCGGTCGAGTTGGCGGATGGCGTAGCGCGGGTCTTCGAATTCCTGTTCGAGAGCCCAATTGACCGGGTTGCGGTATTCGATGAACGGACGCGTGTATTCGAGCAGAGCGAGGGCTGAGAAGTCCTTGCGCTTGCCGAGGTCGAGCCCGAGATAGATGTGTTGATGTTGCATGGCGTGATTCTCCTTTGTTGGTTAGGCGTCGAAGGGTTTAATGTCGTCCCGGAAAGCGTTTCTGGTGGCCTCAGGATGGAAGATGTTGTGTTTCGTGTCCACGAAGGTGCATTCGTATTCCTGGGCGAAGCGGCGTTCGTCGAGGCGGATCTTTT
>CAZCPL010000102.1:0-18685 GCA_964500255.1 uncultured Solibacteraceae bacterium
AAGGAATCCATTGCCCCAGTTGGCGACGCCACACGGAGGCAGTCCCCGGCGATCCGGCAACACCACAAACGACGGTAGGTTTGCGTTTTCGCTTCCGAGTCCATAGGAAATCCACGAGCCGATCGATGGGAAGCCCTGAAAGATGAAACCAGTGGACATCTGGAAAAGCGCCGGTCCGTGGGCGTTCGAACGGGCGACCATCGAATGGATGAACGTGAGGTCGTCGGTGAGCGATGCGAGGTTGGGGACGAGATCCGAAATATACTTGCCGGATTGACCGCGCGGCCGGAACAACCACGGCGATTTCATCAGCATCCCGGGCTTGCCGAAGAACGGAGTGATCGTGTTCGCGCCTGTGGTCGCTTTGCCGTGGTTCCGGTCGAGTTCCGGCTTGTGATCGAAGGTGTCGATCGCGCTGATGCCTCCGGGCAAGAAAATCATGATGACATTCTTGGCCTTGGGTGCGAAATGGGTTCCAGGCTTGCGAGTGGTAGCGGCTTCCGCGGCGAGTTGCGAGAGCGCGATGCCGGCCAGTCCGCCACCGGCCTGCCAAAGAAAGTTGCGACGGTTAGGGGACATAGAGGAACTCGTTGGAATTCATTAACACGCGGCAGTAAAGTGCAAGCGATTGGCCTCGCAGAAACTTCGCCGCCAGTTCTCGCTCACGCGCGGTGGGTTCGCGTTGAAAGAGCAGTTCGTACGCACGCTTCACCGGATCCTCTTTCGACTCTTTCTCTGCGCGCTTGGCCAGAAAATCCGCCTGTCGCAGGACGAACGAGTTATTCATCAGCGTCAACGCCTGCACTGGGGTATTCGAGATGCTGCGTTGCGGCGTCGCCACAGCCGGATCCGGACAATCGAAGCTATCGAGCATGATGCGCTCGCCGCCTCGGACAACGAAGCGATAGACCGACCGGCGCCAGACTTCCGGACCATCGTTATCGAGAGCCGCGTAAATATACGATCCTGCGTCGCCCTTCTTCTGCAGCGGGAAGCTCGGGCCTCCGCGCTGCAGGTTCAAATTGCCAGTCATCGCCAACATCGAATCGCGGACGGTCTCAGCGTCCATTCGGCGCAGCGGCATGTGCCAGAGCAGACGATTGTCGGCGTCCACTTCGAAGGCCTTTTCATCGTGCTGCGAAGACTGCTGATATGTCTGAGAGGCCAAAATGACACGGTGTAGCCATTTGAGACTCCAGCCATTTTCCATGAACGAAACAGCGAGCCAGTCGAGTAGTTCGGGATGCGAGGGGCGGTCGCCATTGATGCCAAAGTCGGATGGCGTGTTGACCAAGCCGCGTCCGAAGTGATGGAACCAAACCCGGTTCACAATCACGCGCGCAGTGAGCGGATTCTTCTCGTTCGCAATCCAGTCCGCAAGCGCGAGCCGCGCCTGATCTTTGTTGAGGTCGGAAGGTAGCTGCGCGATTGCGGAAAGTGCCCCCGAGGAAACTTCTTCCTTGGGCTTGCTCACCGATCCGCGATCCAGGACATAAGTTGGAGCTGGCACTTTCGGAATCGCGGAATACAATTTAAGAGGTTCTGCAATCGAGCCGAGTTCTTGCTTGACTTTGGCGATCTCATCCAGCAAACGCAGGCGTTGCGCGCGCTGCTCCATACTGAGATTGTCGATGAGTTCTGCCGCGTCAACTGTTGGCAGATCCAACTCGTTCGCTCCGACGTGATCGAGTGACGATGCGACGGTGCGCCACTTGAAGCCATCGTCGGAGGCTTCGAATCGATAGACCGTGATCGCGCCGTCGTTGGATCCTCTTGCACGGTCGCAGGACCAGGTGATCTCCCAAAAGCGTCCGGAAAAGGGAAGTTCGATGATGAATGGATTCTCATTGGTCGCTTTGCGTTTGCCGATCCATTCGCCCCATTCCACTGAATTCGCCCCTCGAATCATGAAGCGTTCGAGCTTCGGAACCTCGCCTTTGTGCGCGGTGATCACAAAGCGGAAGCGCTTGGCACCGGCTGGCGCGAAGAAGTTGCGGTTCCAGATGGGATTGATGGGAAGTCTCTGCGCCGCACCCTCGCGCCCCCGGTCGAAGTCTTGATACTTCTGATAGAGCAGTTTCGCGCGGACAGGCTGTTCGATGTCCGCGAGCGAGGCCTGCAGACGCTTCAGCCGGTCCCGAATCGGTTGTGTCCGCGTCTTCCATGCATCCTGCACGTCTTGCGCCGCGACGGTGCGCGTGCCGAATCCCACGGTTTGAAACACATCGGCGAGCCGGTAATAGTCACGTGTCGGGATGGGGTCGAATTTGTGATCGTGACACCGGGCGCAATTGACGGTCAAGGCCTGGAACGTGTGGAACGTGGTGGTGACCATGTCGTCCAACTCGTCCATGCGAGCCTGCAAAGCGAGGTTCTTATCTTTGTTCAGTTCCGCGCTGACCTGATCCCAAGGCCCTGCCACCAGGAACCCGGTCGCGGCCACAGACATCGGATCACCGGGCTTGAGCAGGTCTCCCGCGATCTGTTCGCGGATGAACTGGTTGTACGGTTTGTCGTTTCGAATCGCGTCGATCACATAGTCGCGGTACGGCCAGGCGTGGAAGCGTTCGTAGTTGTGCTCACCGCCGTCGGTCTCGCCGAAGCGGACAACGTCGAGCCAATGTCGTCCCCAGCGCTCGCCGTAATTGTGAGATGCGAGCAGCGTTTCCACTGTCTCTGCATAGGATTTGGTGAGATCAGCGGGCGAGGGTGGCAGTCCGGCAAGGTCGAACCACAGGCGGCGAATCAAGGATCGATCATCCGCTTTTGGCGACGCCTTCAGGTTCTTCGAAGCGAGTTTCGCCTGGATGAAACGGTCGATAGGATTCGCTGCGTCGCCTTCCGGGAGTTCCGCCTTTGCGGGCGTGCGGAAGGCCCAGAAGATACGCTTCTGTTGGGCCGTGAGCAGGCCTAAAAATAGAAAAAGGGCGGCGAACGCTCTCATTGCCAACTACCTCCTGAGTATGGCATGATTTTCTGCCGCGACGCCGTCGCCGCCTTTGCGGGCATGGCCGTTACTTTGCGAGTTTCTTCAACTCGGCTTCCACCTGTTTGAAGCCTGCGGGAACCGACATTTCGGTTGCATCGACCGCGGCACGCGAGATGGAATTCACTTCCATCGTCATTTCCATGGTGGTCGACGGAACCATCTTGCCGGAATCCGCAGCGGGCCTTGCATCTTCAGACGAAGACTTCTTGCGGCGTATGCCGCCCAAGCCACTGCCGAGTCCGCCAAGGCGTCCGCCAATGCGGGAGATCGCCTCGTTGGTTGCTGCATCCTTGGCGACCTCACCGGCCGCTGGCATCTGCGGGCCCTGCTGGCCTTCGGGAACCATCGTCACCTTGCCGTCGATGGTGCTGGACATCTTGGTGACGGTCATCACGTTGAAGCCTTCCATCTTGGCGAATTCCTTGGCCGCTTCATACCAGCCCTTGCCCATCTGAGCCTGCACCATGGGATTCATGCCGCTCACCCTGCCCGCCCCGAGCTTCTCGGCCATTTTCTTTCCGAACGCGTTCATTTCATCCGCGCCGGGAACGCCTTTGGCCATCCAGGTTTCCATCTCCATCCGAGATCCTACGGTTTTGCCCGATTTCTTGTCGGTCGTGACGCCCTCTACCGTCACTACGAACTTCTTGGCGTCAAAACCGTTGAGATTCTTTGCTTCGCCGGCGTCGTCCACCTTCACCGTCCATGTCATTTCCGCGTCGTTCTTCTGTGTCGCCTGCTGCATTTTCTGCATCGCCTTGTCCATCGCTTCGCGCATTTCAGCAAACGTCATCACCGAGTATTCGCGCTTTTCTTTCAGGATCGTGGTGACGGTCTCTTTGTCGAGATCGTAGACGGAGACGCTGTCCTTCGAGATCAGCGCCATCCGATTGCCCTGATAGATATGTTTGGTGAGCTGTGGTTCCTTCAGCTTGCCGCCCACAAATGGCAGATTTGCGACGGAGCCACCGGTTACCTTGCTGGTCTGTTCATACTGGACATCGGCCAGGAGCATTGAGGCTCCGCCGAAAATTGCGGTGAGAACGAGTTTCGAGAGCATCTTCTACAAGGGTACGCGTAATCGCGTGGCGAGTTGGCTCATGGTGGACACGATAGAATATGCCAGATGACTCAAATCGAAGGTCCACTCCACGGAAGAGTAGCTCTCATTACCGGTGCCAGCCGCGGACTTGGCAAAGCCATGGCGATCGCTCTCGCGCAAGGCGGTGCCCGTCTCGCTCTCGTGGCCCGCGATAAGGAAAAGCTACAGGAAACCGCAGCCGCCGTGCAGGAAGCCGGATCGGAAGCCAAAATCTTTCTCGCCGATGTTTCTAAAGAAGCCGATGTCCTTCGCCTGCACGATGAGGTCGCCGCCGAATACGGCAAGATCAGCATCCTCATCAACAACGCCGGTATCAATCTGCGCAAGAACGTCCACGAATTCACGCTCGCCGAATGGAACAGCGTGATGGACACCAACGTCACCAGCGTCTTCTTAATGTGCCGTTCGTTTGTGCCGATGATGAAGGGCGCAGGCTACGGGCGCATCATCAATATGACCTCGATCATGTCCCATGTGTCGCTTCCCGGGCGCACAGCGTATTCGACTACCAAAACGGCGCTGTTGGGCTTCACACGCGCCCTCGCTTTGGAACTCGCGCCCGACGCCATCACGGTTGTCGGCATCAGCCCCGGACCCTTCGCCACTGAGATGAACATACCGCTCATGAACAACCCCGAGGTTAACGCTGTTTTCATGTCCAAGATCGCTTTGGGACGCTGGGGCAAGGTGGAAGAGATCGGCAAGCTCGCTTTGTTCCTCTGCTCTGAAGATGCTGGATTCATCACCGGAACCGACATCGTGATCGATGGGGGCTGGTGTGCGCAATAGTGCGTTTTCTGTAGCAATTACTGCGGCGCTTCTGTTGGCGCTGGCCGGTTGCCGGGGGAACCAGAAGAGGACGATTGCCGTTATTCCCAAAGGAACCTCGCACCAGTTCTGGGTCTCGGTGCAGCGCGGGGCGGAGAAGGCAGGCAAGGAGTTTAACGTCAATTTGGAATGGAGCGGTCCGCCGCAGGAGACGGAGTACGGCCGCCAGTTGGAAATCCTCGATGCGATGATCAACCGCAAGGTCGATGGAATTGCGGTGGCGGCCACGGATAAGAAGGTTTTGAGCCAGTCGATTGACCGCGCCATGGAATTGGGCATTCCGGTGACCGTGTTCGATTCGGGCGTGGATACCGAGAACTATGTGAGCTTCGTGGCCACCAATAATTACGAGGCCGGAAAGATGGGTGCCCGCGAGTTGGGCAAACTGCTCGGCGGCAAAGGTAAGGTGGCGATGGTCGCGAATGCTCCTGGTTCGGTTTCCACCATGGATCGGGAGCGTGGTTTCACCGATGCATTGGCTGCGGAGTTTCCGGGCATTCTTCTGGTCGCGACGCAGTTCGGCATGGCCGATCATGCCAAAGCGATGAATGCGACAGAGAACATTCTCACCGCCCACAACGATCTCAATGGATTCTTTGCTTCGTCGGAACCGAGTTCGGTCGGAATCGCGCAAGCCTTGAAGGGTCGCAACCTGCAAGGCAAGGTGAAAGTAGTGGCCTTCGATCAAAGTGATTCGATGACCGCCGACTGTAAAGCTGGCGTGATCGATGCGATGGTGATTCAGGATCCGGAAAAGATGGGTTACGAGGCGGTGAAAACGGTCGTCGACAAGTTGAATGGCAAAACGCCTGCGAAGCGAATCGAGTTGGATGCCCGAGTCCTTCGCAAGGGCGATCTGTAGCTTGGCTCAAAACAAAAAACGGCCGACAACCCTTGAGGTTGATCCGGCCGTCTCGGCCTGGCAAAGGGCTTATAGCTTATCGCTCGCCGTTCAGGTGCAGACCCTTGTGGATGGCATACAGGGCCAGTTCCAAACGATCGGACACTCCGAGTTTGTCGAAGATGTTGTGAAGGTGGTTCTTCACCGTCTGCTCGGAAATGAACATCTTCTCGGCCATCTCTTTATTTTTGTAGCCCTGTGCGACGAGCGCCACGATTTCGCGTTCACGAGTCGACAGGGGTGAGCGCTCACGTCCGCTCTTGCCGCCCGAGCCGGAAGCCATGTCCGCGCCCGTTGAAAACTGGCGCATGACGGCTGCGGTGGTGTGCGAGTCAAGCCAGATTTCTCCGGAATGGACTTTGCGAATGGATTTGACGATCAAGTCTGGCGCGGTCTGCTTGAGCACGATGCCGGAGCACCCAAGCTTCATCGCCTGCACAAACTCGTTCTTGTCTTCGGACGCGGTGAGAATGATCACGCGTGTACGCTTGTTGGATTGCTGCAATGCCTGAAGGGCGGATAGGCCGTCCAAGTTGGGCATGCGTAAGTCCAACAACAGAACGTCCGGTTCGACGTCCTGAATTACCTCGAGCACCTCGCGTCCATCGCCCGCTTCGCCCACCACTTCGATATCGGACTCAAGTGTTAGCAGCTTTCTCAGACCGTCCCGAACAATCGGGTGGTCATCGGCGATCACGACACGGATGTTGGTCTTCTTGCGCTCGCTTGTTACTTCTTCTGCCACTTCCGGTTCAACGGTAGCGAATGCCTGTTCCATGGTTTCGGATCCTCAATCTCTCTTAAGTTCGCGTTCTCTCAGTTCCCGCACCGCTTCCGGCCGTGTTCCGTTGGGAACGCGAGACTCCAGGCCCACCGACCCTACCCTCGGAACCCTCACCGATTTCTCGTCTCTGGGCTCCCAGTTCAATGCCTATGCAACCTGGATGTTTCGATTATGGTCGGTTCTAGTACTCACTTCAATTCAGGGTTAGCTGAAGACTGGCTCCGGAAATCACTTAGAACCTTACTCGGGTTAGACCGGAGTATTAGGGCTCGGGGTCACCGGGGATTCCGTAGGACCCTATCGTCCCTCAGCCTGTGAAACTTATTCTTATCAGTGCTTTACGTGTGTGTAGTACTCCGCCAAAATTGTCCCCAGGACTATCTTGGCCGCCTCTCCAGTACATAGATCTCCAGTTTGCTCTTTGACTGACAGATAACACAGTCGCAATCGGCCTCCGATTCTCCTATTCTGGAAGAAGAGGGGGAATCTTGCGCCTTTCGCGCGACATCCAGTTCACAACATGCGATCACTTGTTTCGTTGTTCGTCTGCTTCGGTGTATTGCTTGCCGCTGCTGACAAGGTTCCGACCGGACCCAATCCCGGGGCAATGGTTCCCGAGTTTTCGGCCGTCGATCAGACTGGCCGCACCCGCAAACTTGCCGACCTATCCGGACCGAAGGGGCTGATGCTCGTCTTCTTCCGTTCCGCCGATTGGTGACCCTACTGCAAAAGCCAGCTCGTGGAGCTGGAACAACAGGCCGCCACCTGGCGCAAGAAAGGCTTTGAGATCGCGGCAATCAGTTACGACAATGCCGATGTCTTGAAATACTTCGCTGAGAAGCGGAAACTGTCCTATCCTCTGCTCTCTGATCCAGAATCGAAGATCATTCAGTCATTCGGCATTCTCAACGCTTCGATTCCAGAAAAAAATCCCTTCCGCGGGATTCCGCATCCGGGAACCTATCTGGTGAAGCCAAGCGGTGAAGTTATCTCGAAATACTTTGAGGACGACTACACCGAACGGTACACCGCCGCAGACATGCTGATGAAGGAGTTCGGCGCGGCAGCAGGCAGCGCACATCAAACCGTGGAAACCAAGCACCTGAAGCTGTCCTCCTCGTCGACGGCGTCGATTGTGCGTCCGGGGCAGCGAATCGCTCTGGTGCTCGATATCGAGTTGGCCAAAGGGATGCACGTCTACGCTCCAGGCGCGGAAGGCTACATCCCGGTCAACTGGAAGTTTGCGGAAACGGCGACTACGGTCAAGCCGCACGATGCCGTCTATCCCAAGCCGCGTATTCTCTACTTGAAGGCGATCAAAGAGAAGGCGCCTGTGTTCGAAGGCAAGATCCATCTGGTTCGTGAAGTGACGCTGGCGAACAACAAGACGCTGAAGCCGATGCTTTCGTCCTCAGGGGAATTGATTGTGGAATCTGAGTTCCGCTATCAGGCTTGTGACGCCAAGACGTGTTACCTTCCTCAAACCGTGCCTCTGAAGTGGAAGTTCGTGGTGGAAGGGCATGATGGCGAGCGCGCTCCGAAAGAGCTTCGCCGCTCAGGACTGCAGTAGCCTATGGAATCGATCTACTACGTCATGACGTTTCTGTGTCACAGGAACTGCCCTCATTGTTATGAGGATCGATTCCATCCCTATTACGGTGACGAACTGACGGAAGTTGTCGGCCAAAGCCGGGCGAACTTCGCTCGCATCATCGACAACTTTCCCGAGACGATGCGGTTTCGGGATGCGGTGGGTGTCTCGCAACGAGGGCGCATCATTCTGGCCGGTGGAGAGGTGCTGCTTGAAGCCGTGCGCGAATCGGTTTTGTATCCGGGACTGGACCAGCTTGACGCCAAGTACGATGGCGATGTCGATTTGATTGTCCAGACTACTGGCGATCTTTTGACCGATCGGATCGTGGAAGAACTGCTCGCGCACCATGTCCGGACGATATCGGTTTCCGGCATTGATGCCTTTCACGCGGGTCTGGAAAAGGAATCTGCACGAGAGGCTTTGATCGATAAGCTTCGCGCGATGTTTGAGCGGCATGGCGCGGACCATCACTTTTTTGGCGCGAATCCGGATTCGTGGATTGGCAAGATCTGGCCGCGCGGACGAGCTTGGACAAACAATCTGTCTACCGCGACCATTGAGGATAACTTCTGCAATGGCTGGTCCGGTGGCCTGAAGTTCCTGGACGATGGGAAGGCGGGTGCGGAGGTCTCGGTGGAGCCGGATGGCAAGGTTTATCCCTGCTGCATGAAGACCGGACTGGAAATCGGGAACCTGCTCGACGAAAAGCTCTCTGCGATCCTTGCGCGTTTGCGCGGGAATCCAGTGTATGAGGCGATCAATGCTGGTGCTCCGCAGCGAATGGGTTTGGCGCACGGCTGGTCTGAGGCGAAGTTTCTGGAACGGAGCAAGGCCACCAAGCCCGACGGAACCGCCTACGCCAACCTCTGCGTTGGTTGCGATGCTTTTCATAGGGATGTGTTGACGAGGTCAGTGGGATTGGTGCAAATCGGGTCTTAGTTATCGGAGGGACACAATTCTGCCGTTGCGGTTGATGTAGTTCTGGCCATAGATGGCCGACCCGTCGGCGAATCGCCGTCCTCGCGCCTTGATTCCGGGCAAACGCCGTCCGCTGCGATCGATGTGGAAACAATCCCCGTTGTGTGCGCAGACGCCCGCCAAGTCGTCAGAAAAGCTCTCCGCATCACTCTATCCATCTGGTCGATGAACCCAATCATACCCGTGAGCCCAACCGAGGCCCAACAAGACGAACAGCGACAGCAAACCCATGGGGTTACCGCGGGAACCGTGCCGAGTAGGCTTCCATGTACTTCAATCCGGAACCCGTGTTGTAAATCACGACGCTCTCATCCCGGCTGAGGAACCCGTTAGCCAGCAACTTCCGCAGCGCCGCCACACAAGCGCCGCCTTCCGGTGCGGCGAACATCCCTTCAAGGGTCGCAAGCTCAACGCTCGCGTCCATCATCTCCTCGTCGCCGACAGCGATACAAGTGCCACCGCTCTTGCGAACGGCGTCCAGAATCAGGAAGTCACCCAGCGGTTTCGGAACGCGCAGTCCCGCCGCGACAGTAGACGCATTGTCCCAGAACCTGCTGCGAGTCTCGCCCTCGTTGAACGCTCGGACCACTGGCTGACAGCCCTCCACCTGCACGGCGACCATCTTCGGACGCTTGGCCCCGATCCAGCCCAGCGCCTCCATTTCATCGAACGCTTTCCACATCCCGATAAGTCCAACGCCACCGCCGCAGGGATAGAAAATGACATCCGGCAGATTCCAGCGCATCTGCTCGGCGAGTTCGTAACCCATTGTCTTCTTGCCTTCGATTCGGTACGGCTCTTTGAGCGTGCTGACGTCGAACCAGCCCTCGGCGTCCTTGCGTTCCGCGACGATGCGACCGCAGTCGCTGATCAGTCCGTCAATGAGGTTGACGTGCGCTCCAAAGCTCATGCACTCGATGAAGTTCGACTGCGGGACATCCTTAGGCATGAATATGTGGGCTTCGATCCCTGCTGCAGCGGCGTAGGCGGCGAGCGCACTGGCGGCATTTCCGGCGGATGGAATGGCGACCTTCTTCACGCCGAGTTCCACGCACATCGAGATGGCACAAGAAAGTCCACGCGCTTTGAACGAGCCGGTGGGGTTGACGCCCTCATCCTTAATCCAAAGCTTCTTCATCTCCAGACGAGCCCCGAGGCGGTCGGTGTTAACCAACGGCGTCATGCCTTCGCCAAGAGAAACGATATGGGCGGGATTCCTGACCGGCAGCACTGGCGCGTACCGCCACATGCTCGACGGACCATTGGGGATCCATTCGCGGTTCCAAGCTTGGCGCGCGGTTTCAAGATCGTAGCGGACGAGCATCGGTCCGCCAGCTTCGCTGAGGTTCCAGAGTTTGCCAGCCTCGTACGTCTTACCGGTGAGCGAGCATTCCAAATGGGTGACGGTGGTCATGAAAAACCATCATAACCGGCTTGCGAGAAACTCGTAAGATTCAAGGCGTACTTCTATCGGAAAATCGTGTTCGCAGTCCGGGTGACGTACCACTAGATTGTTCACCTTAGCCGCGCAATCGTCGACTCCGGATGGCTCGAAATTGGCATCTCGGAGCGGGGCGTTCACAAAGATTGGGCGAGGAGCAATGGCGGCAAGGATATCCCAGAACTCGAACGGCATTTTGTCCGGTGACTTGTCATACACCGAGGCCACCCTCGGCATGTAGCCCTTGTGGCTCCAGCCGGTGAGGTCTCCCTTGTAATACTTGTGCAGTGAGGTGAAGCCGCAACTGCTCACCACCGCACGGATCCGGGGATCGAAAGCAGCGACGAAAATCGAGTTGTGGCCGCCGAGTGAGTGCCCGATCACGCCGATCTTTTTCGGATGGACTCCCGGGACAGAGGCAAGCAGATCGATCGCCCGTTTGTGGTTCAGAATACCTTTCATGGTGGCGCTCACGTAGCCGTTGGCATAGGGATCGAAGCTGTAATCCCCGAAGTTCGGGTAGTCTGGTGCCAGTGTGACAAAGCCGCGTTCGGCCAACTCAAGGGCATAGCGGAGGTTTGCTGGTGAGCCGTCCAGTCCTGCGGGATGTCCTTTGCCCATCCGCATGGTCTGGTGAAGGCACAGCGCTGCCGCTCCGTTCCGTTTATGGGGTAAGAATAAGTAGGCTGGCACCTCATCCCCCGGTTCCGGTTCGTATGCCATCTTGATCCGGACAGCGGATCCCAAATCTACGGGCGCGGACAGGTATTCGGTAATCCTGGGCGGTGCATTGGGTGATTTCGGTAGCGGACCCATCACGCGCTGCATCGCTTCCAAAATTTGGCTTACAGTTTTTGCCATGCAAAGTTTTCCAGGGTCGGCGGTAGGAGTTGGGTCCGCAGCATCTGTACGAGAGCCTGTAGGGATTCGACGATTCGAAGTCCTGGAAGGGTCATGTGTCGGTTTGTCTTTGTGATGTAAAAGCGTTCATTCTGAAAGGCTTGCAATGTTTTTCTACGAAGGAACCTTTCTGAGACACCGCGTTTCGCCGGTGAGCTCTGAAATCCAGTTTCCTGCAGCCATGCGACCGAAATCTGCCATCCCGCATCTCGAAGCGACCCGCTTGATGTCTCGCCAGATTTCCGAAAAGCTATTCGGTTCCAAAGCAAGGACTTGCGGTCTTGATTGAAACAAAAACTTTAGAACATCTTCGACGTCTTCGATGCTCACAGCGCCAACCGCCTCGCGAAGGATATGAGGGACGCGTTGATCGATCCGGCCCACAAGATAGCATCTAAGCCTTCCTGCATGAACAATTTCCGAAGGACTTGCGATGCAAGAGCTGATGCGTAGTTCGTTGCGATCCACGCAACCACTATATCAAGCTGCAGTGACGGAATCTTGGCGCGTCAAACTGTTGTCTCATGACCAGCTTTGGTCAGTTCATCCTCCACGGGGCCGACTGTGCGGTTGTCCAACGCGCCCAAAGCACGAAGTAGGCGAATCAAATCGGATTGAAACTGGAGATTGGCGTTAAGTTCTTGCTGGTGCTGTTTCACAGATATGCTCATCGGCAAGATTGCCGGTAGTTTTTCCGATTTTTCAACGAAGATGGCTGGTCGGCTCGGAAGTGGTTGGGCAGGAATCAGAGGGGACTAAAAGCGGGGTCAGGAAAGGCGAGAATTCTTTGGTGAAACGTTGTTCTGGAGGAGCAACCCTTCTTCCGAGCCGGACCAAATCTCCTGACAGCATTCCTACTAGCAAGCAGCGTGCCAAAACATATTTGTCACAGGATGTTTTGTAAGCTTCTGTTCCAATCTCTACTAAGACTAATGTTTGCTATGTGCTGAGCTAGACGATTTCACGTGGAACATCCTGTGCAAACTTTCTTGCGATGAAACTGAGCCACTTCCAGGTGCATCCACCACTCTATCTAGTGTTATCCACAAAAGGACCACAGTATTCTGTGGTGAGACTCCTTTACAAGCCCATCCGGAACAACTAACATACTCATAGTCCCCGAGAATCGCCATCGGCCCTGAGGCAGAGGCAGAGATCAACCACTGGAAGAGGAGCATCCTTGCTCAAACTGAAGCGAGTAGAAATCCAAGGATTCAAGTCCTTCGTAGACCGCACTGAAATGCGGTTTAACGGGTCAGGCATTGCCGCAGTCGTCGGTCCCAATGGATGCGGCAAGTCGAACCTGAGCGACGCCATCAGTTGGGTGCTTGGTGAACAGTCGGCCAAGAGTCTGCGCGGTGCGCGCATGGAAGATGTTATCTTTGCGGGAACCCGAGACCGCAAGCCCGTTGGAATGGCCGCAGTTACAATGACCCTAGTGGACCCGAACTTTGGAGCCGAAGAGGTTAAAGTAGAGGAGCCAATCCCCGCCCAAACCGAGATCGTCGCTCTCGATCCAGATGCCGCGACCAGACCGATGAACGGTCATACAAATGGACACGGAGCCGAAGGCGTCAACGGTGGAACCGGCAACAAGAACGGCAAGAACATCCTCTTTGCCGCCAATGGCGAAATCACCATCACCCGCCGCCTCTATCGCTCTGGCGAAAGCGAATACCTGATCAACGGACGCTCGGCACGCCTCCGCGACATTCAGGACATCTTTATGGGATCCGGCCTCGGGCCCGAAAGCTACGCCATCATCGAACAGGGCCGCATCGGTCAGATCCTGTCCAACAAGCCGCAAGATCGCCGCGCCATCATTGAAGAGGCTGCCGGCATCACCAAGTTCAAAACCAAGAAGCGGCTCGCGGAAGCCAAGCTCGAAGGTGCCAAGCAGAACCTGTCCCGAGTTTTCGACATCCTCGAAGAAGTCAGCCGTCAGGTCAACTCATTGAAGCGCCAGGCAACCAAGGCCAAGCGTCACGAAGAAGTTCGCGAGGAGATGGTCGCGTACCTGAAGACCGCGATTGCCGGCCGCTACCGGATCCTCGAACGCGAGGCCACCAAGCTCGCGCTAGACCTCAACCTCGCCTCGAATGAGTATCAGGAATTCTCAGCGCAGGTCACCGATCGCGAAACCGCTCTCGGTGTCGTTCGCCAGCAGTTCTTCGAAACCGAACAGTCGCTCACCGGCGAACGCGCCAGGCTTTCCGAAACCAAGCTCGAAGCCGAACGTACTCGTTCGAAGCTCGAACTACAGTCGAAGCAGGTCAGCACCATCGATGAGCGTGTGACAGTCGGATCCACCGAGTCGACCCAGATCGAGCAGCGTCTCGCGCAGTTGCAGATCGATTCCGCTGCCCAACGCGACTCGCTCGCCGAACTCAACCAGATCACAGACGCCGCTCGGACGCGGATGTCGATTAAGAATCAGGAACGCGAAGTTCTGCAGCGGAACTTGCGCGAGCGTGAGTCTTCGATCGAGACGTCGCGTCAGGCGGTGCTTCGCCTACTAGGCGAATCGTCCACGCTGAAGAACCAGTTGGCGCAGGTGGAAGAGTACCTCTCCGGAGTCGAACGCGACATGTCGCGTCTCACTAACGACGAGCAGACGGCCAACGCCGAGTTGGAACGCATCGAAGGCGTCCGCAGCGAACTCACTGGCAAGATGAGCGACCGGCAGACGCAGTTGCAATCCGTCACCGATCGCCGCAAGTCGGTTGAGACCGAATTGCAGCAGCGCCGCCAGCTCTCGCAGGAATCGCGCCGCAAGCTCGAACAGCTTCGCGCCGAACTCTCGCGCCAGAAGGCTCGTCGAGACTCGTTGGAAGAGGTGATCTCGCATCGTTCTTACACTACCGAGTCTGTGAAGCGACTCTTCAAAGCCATCGAACAAGGCAAGGTCCAAGGCCTGAAACCCGTCGGCGTGCTCGCGGACTTTGTGGAAGTCACTGACCACACCTTTGAAAAGGCGATGGAAATGTTCCTGCATGAGGAACTTGAGTACGTCGTCGTGCCGAGTTGGTCGGATGCCGAAACCGGCGTCGAGCTGATGCGCACGGGCGTCGATGGACGCGCGACTTTCCTCGTCGAGCCGAACAGCGAGATGGTGTTGGGCGAAAGCCGCCAACCCGACAAGCCCGGCGTGCCTTGCCTGAGCGATATCCTGCGGTTCACCAACGGACTCACCCAGGCCCCGCCGCAAATTCTGCCGCGCCTGGCGAACTGCTTCCTGGTGGACGATCGCCAAACCGCCAGCAAGCTGTCGGTGCAGTATCCCGATTCCTACTTCCTCACGCCCGACGGCATCTCTTATCATGGACTTGCTGTCAGCGGTGGCAAGAAGACCGGCAGCGGTCCTCTGGCCCTCAAGCGCGAGCTCAAGGAACTGACCACCTTCGTCGAGCATCGCCAGAAGGAAGTGAACGAGACCACCTTGCAGATGGAGGCTCTCGAAGCCGACATTCAGCGCTTGACCGAAGAGCTCGAAGGGCTGCGTCAGCAACAGCAGACGCAAGAGAAAGACGCACTGGTTCTCGATCAGGAGTTCCGCAAGCTGAAGGATGAGCAACAGCGGGCCACCCAGAAACTCTCGGTCGCCAAGCTCGAACTCGACCGGTTGCGCAAAGAGCAGCAGCGCGCGGCAGAAGTCCGCGAGCGGAATACCAAGCTGGTGGCCGAGAAGGAATCCGGACGCAAGCAGCATGAAGAGACGCTCGAAGCGGGACGCATCGAGATTGCAGACATGCAGCAGCAGTTTGCCAAGGTGACCGAAGAGCATTCGCAGCTTCGCGCCGAAATGGCGGGACTGGACGAGCGCCGCCGCGGCGAGCAATCGACTCAGTCGCGCGTCGAAAACCAGATGCGCGACCTGTCGGGGCGCTTCAACACGCTGGTCAACGAACTTGAACGGCTTGCCGATAATCGCAAGCTGTTGTTGGCCAACAATTCGGAACTGGACATCCGCGCCAAAGAACTGGCCGATGACATCCAGGGCCGCGAAAAGGTCACTCTCGAACTGGCCGAGAAGGAAGCCGCTCTGCGGGCTCAACTCACGGCGGCCGAAGAAGCCCTCAAGCAGTTGCGCGGCGAAGCGCAGAGCTCGCAAGAGAAGCGTTCGTCGACCGAGTTGCAACTCGTCCGTCGCCAGTCGGATTTGAAGCATCTCGAAGAGACCGCCCGCAAAGAACTCAACGTTTCCCCGGCGGAACTGATCGTTGAGGGTGATGAGACCGAGATTGCCGAAGAAGCGCTGGTGGAAGCGGAGACCAAGTATCAGGAAGCGCGGACCCGCATCGATGCGATGGGTGCCGTGAATCCGCAGGCGCTTGAGGAGTTCCAGGAGGCGCAGCAGCGCTATGACTTCTTGAACGCGCAACGGCAGGATCTGCTCGATTCGATTCGCGATACCGAGAAGGCAATCTCAGAGATCGATGTCGAATCGCGCAAGCGGTTTACGGACGCGTTCGAGATCATCAACTCGAACTTCAAGGAGATGTTCAAGACGCTGTTCGGCGGCGGTGTCGGTGAAATGCGCTTGACCGATGATTCGAACGTCAACGAGTCGGGTATCGACATCGTGGCGTCGCCTCCAGGCAAGAAGTTGCAGAGCGTCCTGTTGTTGTCCGGCGGTGAGAAATCGCTGACCGCGATGGCGCTGCTGATGGCGATCTTCCAGTATCAGCCGAGTCCGTTCTGCGTGTTGGATGAGGTGGATGCGCCGCTCGATGAGCCGAACATCATGCGCCTTACCAACCTGCTGAAAGAGATGTCGAAGAACACGCAGTTTGTGGTGATCACGCACTCCAAGCGTACGATGGAATCGGCGCAGGCGCTGTACGGTGTGACCATGCAGGAACCGGGTGTTTCGAAGCTGGTTTCGGTGTTGTTCCAGCCTCCACCGCAGCAGGCGGAACTTGGTCTGCACGCGAACGCCTAGGCTAGACTGGAAAGATTGACGCAGTCGGGCTCGTTGACCTGAAAGAACAGCTTCAGGGTGAACGAGCCCGGCTTTTTTGTTGGGTGATCGGACAAGAGATGACACTTTAGGAAGTGTGGAACAAAGCTGCTCCGGCCTCTTCCGACCGAACTCGCACCGCCTGAATATGACTCGGAATGCTATTGGTGTCCGGTCGCGAATGTGGTTTCCGGGCCCGTCGAAAGAACGAGGGGAACCAAAAACTTCAGCCCCGGGGCGAAAATTTACCTGGTTCATCGTGGTCGTGATTCCTACGCGATATCTGACCAATTTGCGTGCCGCTCGGGCCTTGAGCCCATTTGTGATTTCGGAAATGAAAAAGGTGGGCCATTCGCGAGGTGTGCCCCTGACAGTGACGAAGGCAAACTTGTTGCCCAAGAGTTTGTTGCCAAGTTGTCCTCGATGGAGCGTCCCATGCCAACGGGCGATTCGCGGGGTTTAAATAGGGTCAAGGAATACCGATGCGAACTGCTGATTCGATTGTTTGCAATCCCGAAGTGATGGTGGGCAAGCCCGTGATTCGCGGTACCAGGATTACAGTTGAACTGATTCTAGAGAAGTTCGCCGCTGGCTATACCGAAGATCGGATCCTTTCTGCTTATCCCCACATCACACGCGAAGGTATCCGCGCGTCGCTCGCATTTGCGGCGGAAGCACTGCAAGCGTCGGTGATCTATCCTTTCGAACACGCCGCTTCGTGAGACTAGTTGCTGATGAAAGCGTCGAGGGCCAGACGCGTCTACGCGCTTCGCGCCTCTAAGCGACCCACTCGTAGAAATCTCGCGCGGTCAGCGATCAAAGGTTGGCAGCCATATATGGCTGCGATCCCACCAGCTTGGCGAAACGCAGGAACTCAAGCGTGCCGAAGTGGTTGGGATCGTAACGGGTGGGTCCGTCTTTCGGGGCATTGGCGGGCCACTCCGCGGAGTCAAGCCAGAAGTTGGCGCGCTTGGGCCGAAAGTTCCGCGGACCGATACCGTCGCGCCAGTTGTTTCAAATACCCATGAATGAATCGCTGATTGTTTCTTGGGCGGCCGTCGCTCGCCTACGCAAAACCACAGGACCTTCGCAGGTAGATCCCGATCGCGATGCAGTTTGGCTCCGTGCCCGGCGCATGGGTCCATCGTGATCGAACGCGGCAGATTGCCTTGGGCAGGGTGCGGCTGTGTTCTCCTGAGCCGACTGGTCGTGGGCCGCGTCGGCCCTAGTCCGCACTTTGAGGCACAATAGAGGCTTGATCTCGTCCAAAGGGCCCGCCTCCGGGGGCTGGCTGCTCCTCCTCATTCCCGGACTTATTTGGGGCGCGTCGTTCCTCTTCATTGCCGAAGGCCTCAGCGCGGTGGGTCCTTATGGCATTGCGTTTCTTCGCATCCTGATCGGATTCGTAACGCTCGCGCTGTTTCCGGCTGCGCGCAAACCCATCGATCGCGCCGATTGGCCGACAATCGCCGCTCTGGGAGTGGTGTGGTTCGCCTTCCCACTGACGATGTTCCCGCTCGCCGAGCAGCGCGTTTCATCGGCGATGACGGGGATGCTGAACGGTGCGAATCCCCTATTTACGGTGATCGTTGCTGCGCTCATCGCGCGCCGCGCGCCAACGGTTTCGGTGCTGGTGAGTCTCGCAATCGGGATGGCGGGGACCGTGCTCATCGCGATTCCCGCTGTCGGAGAAGGCCAAAGTAGCATCATCGGTATTGTGATGATCATGTCCGCGCTGCTTTCTTATGGTGTCGCGTTGAATGTCGCGCGCCCACTGCAGCAGAAATATGGCGGGACGCCGGTGATCTGGCGCGGACAGATGGTCGGCCTACTGTTGACCGCGCCGCTCGGTATTCCGGAAACGGCGCGCGCGCAGTGGAGTCTCGTGCCGCTGCTGTCATTGATCGCGCTGGGTGCGCTGGGGACTGGCGTCGCCTATGTGCTGATGGCCACCGCGGCGGGCCGGTTCGGAGCCGCGCGAGCGTCTGGCACGACGTTTCTGATTCCGGTCGTTGCGCTGGCACTGGGTGTGATGCTGCGCAACGAACGCGTGCAAACGATCTCAGTGATCGGTTGTCTGGTCTGCCTCACCGGCGCTTGGCTGATGAAGCGCGCATCCAGCCATTGATCCGGCCGCCAACGAGACCGCCATGACCTTAGAAGGACTCTTGTACAGCCTAAATTCCGCCATGGAACCCTATCCAGCCG
>CAZCPL010000103.1:0-5945 GCA_964500255.1 uncultured Solibacteraceae bacterium
GATCAAGAAGATTCCGCTCCGCGAAGGGCTGCGGCTCGGCGTCGAGGCGAACTTTTTCAACATCTTCAACCGCGCGATTCTGGGCCCGCCGATCGGGATTCTGAGCGATGCCCGCTTCGGCAAAGTCACCAGCACGCTCGCTGGCAGCAATCCGCGGCAGATTCAGCTTGGGCTTAAGCTAACCTTCTGATTATGGATACCCTGTTGCGGAACCTGAAGCACCCGCTGCGGCAGGTCCGCCGACAGCCGTCTCTCTCGGCGGCGATCATTCTCACCCTGGCGCTTGCCATCGGAACCAACACCGCGCTGCTGATCCGCCCGTTCCCCTTCAAAGATCCGGGCCAGTTCGTCGGAATCCACTCGATTCGGGGCGGTCCGCAAGGCAAGGCTCTCGATGCCCGAGATTCAGGCCTCCGTTTCGCTTACATCCCTGACGGTCACTTCATTGCGAAGGGCAATCAGGAGGCCAGTGTGCATTTCTGGTATCGCAAGAGCGGGAAGAACTTGCTGATGACCGGCTACATGATGAAGGTTCGACAGCTGTCTTGGGATACTGGCGGGAACGAAATCGTGTAATACAAAGCCCCGTAACAAGTCAGAGAGCGACCCTACTTGACCAAGCCGCTTTGTGAGGCGATGGAAGCTTCGCCACAGAACGAAGGTCTATCGGTTTGTTGGTTGCTGGTGCGACGATCTTGAGCCGCTCCGGCCCCCGGGACCACTCGTTTGGGCCGCTTTAGAGGGCCGACGGAACTCACTACCCAAGAGTAGGAATCAGCCGAATCAGCCAGTCCGCGATCAGCGTTCACAACCGCGATTTCCCTTTGCGTCATCAACTTGCGGACTTTCATTTTTCCCACGCAAGGCTCATCGGCAATAATAAGGCGAGGAGAAATCTGCCCCAACAACGGGGACCAAGGTCTCCACGCAAAAAACGTCGCGAAGCGAAGCCAATTCTGAGTGACTCAGGCGGCTGGTTCTTTGAGTTCTCTGACAACTGAATAAATACCCCTCTGGGGCTGCTCGGCCGGCGGCCAGCCATCACCACAAGTCCACACTTTTCGACACTTTTGCCCCCGGTTGGAACGCTTCCCAGCGGCAAGTGCAAAAAACTATTGGCAAAGCGAAGCCAATTTCAGACGCTCCCCGTCGACTGAAATTCCCTCAGGCACATCCTGGCGCGAGAACTGCGTAAAGACGAAACCAACAGCCAGGTGCCTTCGAAATCGGCGATCGCTTTCCGCTGTAGAACAGCACCCGCTTCGAAGCACGGCTCCCAGCGCGTGGCAGGATCGAATTGTTCCGCGATGGAACGACGATGCGAAGTCCGACGCTGGATCCGCACGCAGCCCGTCTATCTCTTGGCCGCCGCCGCTGACCCAAGCAAAAGCTTGATTTGTCCTCCCTAAAAATGAGACAAGGCCTGTATGGACATCTCGGTGTGATGTTGGCGAAAAAGGCACTACGCTGCAATTCCGAGCTTCCGGCTGATGCCCATGCATAGGGATCCGCTGGAACGTTTGCCCGGATTCTTCTGCACTCCAGCAAGCGGACAGGACGCTGGAGCGAGCCGCACGTTTTGTCGAAGCTCGCTGGAACCACTGGAGGCGAAGGGGACCAAGGGCTTGGTTACCTGGAAGCATGTTCCACGTCCCACTTGGTCTACGATCGGTTGAAATCGTTTTCTCCGCCACTTGGGCTTGAGAACGAGGCGCGGCTTGCAATTCTCCTCTCGAAGAGCGGCTCAAAGTCCCTAGCACCAGATGATACTCCCAATTGAATTCCCACGCGCGTACAGTTAGAGTAGTGACAAGCCTCGAAGTCTGGCCCATGCATCCACCCAAAAAACCGGAAGACCCCGCGCAACCTTTTTCCGGATCCCGTGTTTCCAAGGACATGGAGGCGGTCGCCGCTACGCTCGAACGTGACGCGCAATTGATGCTACGGGTGCGCGAAGGCGATGACCAGAGCTTCGCATTGCTGCTCGAACGTCACCGTAGCCCGGTGATCCATTTTCTCTATCGGATGGTGCAGAACCAGCCGATTGCGGAGGAGTTGGCGCAGGAAGCGTTCTTGCGGGTGTACCGTTCGCGGGAAACCTATGAGCCGACGGCCAAGTTTACGACTTGGCTCTTCCGGATTGCGACGCATCTGGCGCTCAACCACATCCGCGACGGCAAGAACGAAAAAAACCAGGATCGGATCGATGGATCCGGCGCTGTGGTCAACAGGGCGGAGGAGCAATCGCAGGACGGTCCGGCGGGCGCACGGCAGGTAGCCGAGCGCGGTCTGAACGTCGAGCAATCGCTTTTGCGGCAGGCGCGGCTGGACGAAGTCCGTACGGCGATTGAATCGCTGCCGGACAAGCAGCGAGCAGCGGTGATGATGCACAAGTACGAAGATCTGGACTACACGCACATCGCAGGTGCGTTAGGCTGTTCAGAGTCGGCAATTAAGAGCCTGCTGTTCAGGGCCTACGAATCGCTGCGATCGAAGCTGGCGCATTTGGCGTGATGTTCGGTCTGAGGGAATGATTGTGAACTGTCCACTACAAAATAACGAAGGCGCGGAACTCGTTCTCGACTACTGTGCTCAAAAGCTCGACCCCGATGCGGCGATCTCTTTCGAACGCCACATTGCGCATTGCGCCGATTGCGCTCGCGTGGTGGAGGCTCAGCGGTCTGTCTGGGACGCCCTCGATTGCTACGAAACCCTGCCCGCCGTTAGCGAGGATTTCGACCAAAAGCTGTGGATGCGCATCGGGCAGGCGGAGGGCCGCGGTTGGTGGCGGAAGCTGCTCGATGGTCCTGCGCTTGGTTGGAATTCGGTCTTTTCCTGGAAGCCCGCAATGGTCACCGCTTCGGCCTGCGCTGCGGTGTTGGCTGTGATGGTGGTGGTGCAGCAGCCTTCGGCGACGATGGTGGACAAGTCTCCCGTCGAGAAGGCGATGATCGAGCGAAGTGTGGATATCGATCAGGTGGAAGGCAGCATCGAGGATCTCGATATGCTCAAGCAACTCGGCTTGGTCGACGATCAGCCCGCCTCTACGCTGCTGCAGCCGAATGTGGCGATGTAGGCGTAACTTTCCTCTCAAACTACCGTTCTAATACAGGCAGGACCCTGGAATGACTACCCTCTTGACTATGCTGACGCCTTTGGCTGTCGTGATACTAATCACCACCGCCTCGGAATCGGCGTGGGCGCAGGGTGGCATGCGCGATGGGTCGGGCTCGAGCCGTGTGCCGGTACAACGCCCGCAGCGCACTGCGAAGGCTGGTCCGAAAAGGGTAAGCGCGATCCCACGCCGGGCAGCGGAGTTGGATCGGCTGGAGCGGATGGCTCCAGAACAAAGGCAGAAGGCGCTGGACCGGCTTCCGCCAGCACGGCGGCAGCGCGTGGAACAAGGATTGGAACAGTATCGCGCGATGAATCCGGAGAATCGCGAACGTCTGCGCAACTTCGAGCGGATGCCCGTAGAGCAGCGCGAGGCGGTGCGCCAAAACTTCCGCCGGATGCAGGAACTGCCTCAGGGACGCCGGGTACAGGTGCGGAAAGAACTGCAGCAGATGCGCGGCATGACAGATAGCGAGCGCGAGGTGCGGATACAGTCCGAGAGCTTTCGCAAGCGGTTCGATGCGAATGAGCAAGGGCTGATTCGGGATACTGTGGCGAATTTGCCTCCTGAATAGCGCTCTGAGCAGTTCCTGAAACGTTCGGGCCGCACCACGCGGCTGAGTCGCTCCTAATTTGTATCGGCCGGAATCCAGCTTTCACTTGAGGGAGCAGGCCCGTCGCTAGAACTGTGATGGTCGCTTGCCTTTGTCGCCAATAACTCCCGTCACCAAAAACAAAGACCGCGCTCGATCTCTCGAACGCGGCCATTGTTTTTGAAATGACGACTATGCCCGGGCCGGATCCTGCTTTTCAGGATTGATCCCCAGATCATGCAGGGCTTGCGCTGCCGCACCCGCGTCGAACTTACCTTCGCGGGCCAGTCTCGACAGAGCGGAAGCCGCAATCGATTCACCGTCCACCTCGAAATGCCGCCGCAGATACTGACGGTTTTCGCTGCGTCCAAAACCGTCGGTACCGAGCGACACGAGACGTCCTGGCAGCCAGGGTGCCAACTGATCCGGAACGATTTTCATGTAGTCAGTCGCCGCGATAATCGGACCCTGAACGCCTTCCAGCGCCTTGGTCAGATAAGGCACGCGGGGCGTTTCGGTGGGATGCAGACGGTTCCAGCGTTCGACCGCGAGCGCATCGCGCCGCAGTTCGTTGTAGCTCGTCAACGACCAGACGTCGGCCGCGATGTTGTACTTCTCGGCGAGAATCTGCTGTGCACGCAGAGCCTCGTTGAGAATCGCACCGCTACCGAAGAGTTGCACAACTGCCTGTCCGTTGGCGGCCTTCCGGTAGACATACATCCCCTTGAGGATGCCTTCTTCCACGCCTGCCTGCATCGGAGGCTGCACATAGTTGTCGTTGCAAACCGTCAGGTAATAGAAGAGCTCTTCGTTCTCCTGATACATGCGGCGGATGCCGTCCTGGACGATCACCGCGATTTCGTAAGCGTAGGCTGGGTCGTAACAGGCGATGGTCGGAACCGTGCTCGCGAGAACATGGCTGTGGCCATCCTGATGTTGCAGGCCTTCGCCGGCCAGCGTTGTGCGTCCCGCGGTGCCGCCCATGAGGAAGCCCTTGCCCCGTGAATCCGCAAATGCCCAGACCAGATCGCCGATGCGCTGGAAGCCGAACATCGAGTAGTAGATGAAGAACGGAATCATCGGCACGCCGTAGTTGGCGTACGCGGTTCCGGCGGCGGTGAACGTCGCCATCGATCCGGCTTCGTTGATGCCTTCTTCGAGAACTTGCCCGTCCTTGGCTTCCTTGTAATAGAGCAGTACGTTCGAGTCGACAGGTTTGTACAACTGGCCTTGGCTGGCGTAGATGCCGTACTCGCGGAACATCGATTCCATACCGAACGTGCGCGCTTCATCGGGGATGATCGGTACCACGTACTTGGTGAGTGCCGGAACCTTCATCAGCGTCTTTAGAACCGCGACAAAAGCCGACGTGGTGGAAGCTTCGCGACCGCGCGACCCTTGCAGGGAATCGTTGAAGATGCTCAAAGCAGGCGCGGTAATCTGAATCGGCTTCACCTTGCGGGCGGGCACCGGACCACCCTGCGCTTCCAAACGCGCCTTCACATACTTCATTTCCGGGCTGTTCTCTTCAGGCTTGTAGAACGACAGTGTGTGCACTGCCTCATCCGGAATCGGAATATTGAAGCGGCGCTTGATGTAAATCAGCTCGTCTTCATTGAGCTTCTTCTGCTGGTGGGTGACGTTGCGGCCTTCGCCAGCTTCGCCCATGCCATAACCCTTGATCGTCTTGGCGAGGATTACGGTCGGTCCGCCAATGTTTTCCACCGCGCGCTTGTAGCCGTTGTAGACCTTGAGTGGATCGTGGCCGCCGCGGCGGAGCTTCATCAAATCGTCGTCGGTCTTGTCTTCCACGAGGCGGACGAGTTCAGGATACTTGCCGAAGAACTCTTCGCGCAGCGCTTTGCCGCCGCGAGCCTTCATCGACTGGTATTCACCGTCGACGCACTCTTCCATACGCTTGATCAGCAATCCGCTGGTGTCGCGGGTGAAGAGCTCATCCCAATCGCTGCCCCAGATGACTTTGATCACGTTCCAGCCGGCACCGCGGAAGACACCTTCGAGTTCCTGGATGATGCTGCCGTTGCCGCGCACCGGTCCGTCGAGACGCTGCAGGTTGCAGTTGACGACGAAGATCAGATTGTCGAGCTTTTCACGTGTACCGAGGGTGAGAGCGCTGAGCGATTCGGGTTCGTCGGTTTCGCCATCGCCCAGGTACGCCCAGATCTTACGGTTGGTCTTGGGGATGATGCCGCGGTTTTCGAGGTAGCGCATGAAGCG
>CAZCPL010000103.1:5955-18516 GCA_964500255.1 uncultured Solibacteraceae bacterium
AGATCGCATTGATCGGACCGAGACCCATCGAGACGGTGGGAAACTGCCAGAAGTCCGGCATCAGCCACGGGTGCGGATACGAGGACAGGCCCGGGGTATCGCGCAGTTCGTGGCGGAAATTCTTGAGGTGTTCCTCAGTGAGGCGCCCTTCGATGAAGGCGCGGGCGTACATGCCCGGCGACGCATGGCCCTGAAAGTAAACGAAATCGCCAGGCTGATCGCCATACGATCCGCGGAAAAAGTGGTTCGACGCCACCTCAGTGAGAGTCGCGGCGGAGGCAAAGGTCGAGATGTGACCGCCGATGCCAACGTCGTATTTGTTCGCCCGCACCACCATCGCGATAGCATTCCATCGAACGATGGCGCGGATGCGCTGTTCGATCGCGAGATCACCGGGGTAGGGTGCCTGTTGATCGACGGGGATTGTGTTCCAATAACGCGTATTGAGGCGGAGGGGGGACGTGAGACCGAGCAAAGCCGCACGGTCGAGGATTTGTGACAACAGATACGTGGCGCGAGTTGAGCCTGCGTCTGCTACCACTTCATCCAGTGCTTCCAACCATTCGCCGGTTTCCTGAGGGTTCAGGTCTAGGGACGCATCTGCTTTTGTAGTGAGCATGTTGATGTGAGTAAGGACGGAGATTTCCATCTCCAGGGTACCGTCTCACGGCGCAAGCCGCAAACACATTTTCGAATGGATATGATTGGGGAACCGTTGCCAAGCCCTTTGGCCCCCAAAGCCCGGGTGGCGGGCCACCGGTGCGGTGCAAAGTCCCAAATGATAAATGCTTTGGTACTTTCCGTGGCCGCTTTGCACCTTATCGGGTGAGATCAAACAATGGCCACCTCCCCCGCTCTTGCATCGCATCCATCCATCAAAGCCCCGCGCACCAATACTCCTGTCGGCGCTGGCTTCACGTTTTCCAGCCCACTACCCATCGAACTCGATTTGCCGGGATCCCCGAGACGCTTCTATGAGTACGGTCCGGTCCGTTTCAAGTTCATTCTTGACGGCAAGTACGAATTCTTTGGAGTCAGCGTCAAAGGCGATTCCGCCAACATGGGCCTTGAACTCAAAACAGACATGACCAAAAAGACGGCCAGTCTGCGCGCCGGGTTGAAGGGCAAGCTGACGCCGAATATCGACGGTCAGGCGATCGTCAAAATCAGCGCCGATTCGGTATTGAATCTGGGACTTTCGTTCAACGATCCGAAGAAGTTCATTCTGGGTCTGGTGCGCTACCTGGATGTCGTGATCGGGCACAACTTCAACGTTGGCAGCCAGTATATGAAGACGGTGGGTGTGGGATTCGCTTTGGATACCGATCTTTGCTTTGGCAGCGTGCTGATTCCGTTGCGCTATCCGCTGGCTTGGGAACACGACAACTTGTCAGTGAAGGGTCAGATCGTGGCCGATCTGGTGATCAAAGTGGGTCCTAGCATGCAGATGTGGAAGGCGCTTTCGCAAAAGTTCGGAGCCCCGCGCATCGCTGCGTGGGCGCGGTTGTTGGTGCAGAAAGCCAACGTCCAATTGCCGAAGATCGCCGCAGCCTCGGCGGAACAGGCATCGGTCACTACACTTCTCGAAACTTTGGGGGTCTGAATCGGCGCGTTTTCTCTGGCACTGCCGATTTCATTCGCTTTGCGCGACTTTTGCCTCTACCTCACCAATGCGGCTCGAGCGTCGGGCGTCGCGGACGGCCACATGATGGTTTACTCCGATGCCTACGTGAAGACCGTTTACGGCTTGCAGCCGTTTCCAAGCGGCGACGATGCGATTGCACAGGTGAAGGCTCGTGCGCACCAGAAGGCCGTGGACGATATCAACGGGCGAGGGCTGGTGCCGCTGCAGATTTACCTGGAAAAACAATTCAACGATGCCCGCCGCATTGCCGATGGGTCGGGGGCCGGTGCGAACCAAGTCCGGGTAACGGTGATCGCCGAGCGGAGGTGGTTGGCGCTGCGCAAGCGTTCGTAATTGTGTGACACGCGCTTAGGACTCGAGCGCTTGCTCAAAGTCTGCGATCAGATCGTCAATGTGTTCCAATCCCACGGACACGCGCAAGAGATTTTGCGGAGTTTTGGTGTTGCGCCCTTCGACGGATGCCCGGTGTTCCAATTGCGAATGCGTCCCGCCCAGACTCGTGGCCCGGATGAAGAGATGCGTCCGCGCGGCCACACCCATGGCTTCGGGCTTGCCTCCTTTGACCTGCACCGAGAGCATGCCTCCGAAGCCGCCCTGCATCTGCCGTTTCGCTAGTTCGTGGCTGAGATGAGATTCGAGTCCCGGATAGTGGACTGCCTCGACTTTCGGATGCGTAGATAGGAATTTCGCCAAAGCGAGCGCGTTGGCGGACTGTCCGCGTACGCGATAGGGCAGCGTCTCGATGCCGCGCATGGTGAGCCAGCAATCGAACGGCGAAGGCACTGCGCCTCCGGTTTGTTGAAAGATTCTGGCGCGTTCGAATACGTAGTTGCCGTTTTTGGTGACGAGCGCACCGCCGATCACATCGCTGTGGCCGTTGATGTACTTTGTGGTGGAATGCATGACCATGTCGACATTGTGTTCCATGGGGCGCTGCAGCACAGGAGTTGCGAAGGTGTTGTCGCAAACGCAGATGGCGTTGGCCTCGTGTGCGATGTCGGCGATGGCCGCGAGATCGAGCACTTGCAGTAGCGGATTCGAGGGAGTTTCGAGCCAGATGAGGCGCGTGGATCCAGGGCGGATGGCGGCACGCACGGCATCGAGATCGCGCATATCCACATAGGTTGTTTCGACCGGCCATTTGGCAAAGACTTTGCTCGAAACCATACGCATACCGTAGTAGACATCGGAAGAGGCGAGGACATGATCGCCCGGTTCCATGGCGTGTATGCAGGCGGTGATCGCGGCCAGTCCCGAAGAGAAGGCCAATGATTCCAAACCGCCTTCGAGGGCGGTGAGGCAGGTTTCGAGCGCTGCGCGATTGGGGTTGCCTTCGCGCGAGTATTCGAAGCCCCGCGGGTAAGATCCATCGGTTTCGCGTTCGTAAGTGGAACTCAAGTAGAGGGGTTGCGCGACCGCGCCAGTGGCGGGGTCGTTGCGACGTCCCGCATGGACAGCAAGAGTTTCGATCTTCACTTTTCAATTATGGCCCTTTCTTTGTGCGGGATTCGCTAGGCAGGGTGCCCGAGAAAATCGGACAGCAAAGGAAAATCCCATGAAAACTTCAATGAAATGTACATTATTGGCCATTGCCTTGGCCTCTTCGATGAGCGCGTCGTCGTCCCTGATTCGCCTGAATGGCAACGTGCCAGTGGTATTCCAGACCGGCAACCAGATGCATCCAGCCGGTGCCTATGAAGTCGCCCACGGAAGCCCGGGAATCGTCTCAATCAAGGCCGTCGATGGCGCTGCCATTGGAATCCCGATGATGGCGGCGCAGACGGAAGACGAACGTACCGTCAAGAATTCACTGACGTTCGCCCGCAACGCGAAGGGCAATTTTCAGCTTGCGGGGTACTGTATTTCCAGTGTGGGATGCTGGGCAAATTCGCCGTCGAAATCCACAACGGACAACCAGATCGAGGTCGCGATGGTCACCGGGAAGTGAGAACTTTCTCGGACGCGCCCGATGGGAAGAGGCTAGCCGGAGGGGACTAGCCTCTTTTCCTTTGAAAATCGCGTGCGATAAATCGGTTCGTGAATCCACTATTGTTTCGATGGCACTCTACCGGACCCGATCCGCTACGCTCTTCGGCATTGAGGCGCGACTCATTGACGTGGAAGTGGATATGTATGGCGACAGCGACCGGGGCTTTGTCACCGTGGGCATGCCCGATACGGCGGTGAAAGAGAGCCGTGAGCGGATCCGAAGCGCAATCATGAACAGCGGGTTTGGTTATCCGTCGAAATCGGTGACGATCAACCTCGCCCCGGCGAATGTTCGCAAAGAAGGCGCGGGATTCGACTTGCCGATGGCGGTGGGAATTCTGGGGGCGATGGGTCGCGTGGCGAGCACGGAGAATTACTTGTTCGCGGGCGAGTTGTCGCTCGATGGTGGTGTCCGGCCAGTGCGTGGGATTCTCTCGATTGCCGCTTGCGCGCGCAAAAATGGGATCCGCAGTTTGATTGTGCCGTTCGAGAATGCCGCTGAGGCCTCGGTTGTCGAAGGACTCGATGTTTACGGTGCGCGGCACTTGACCGAGGCCGTGCTGATGGCGACGCAGCCGGAACGGTTCCAGGCGGTGCGGCCTTCTTCCATTGCCTTTTCGGACGCAAGTTCGCGAGTATTCGCCGATGATTTTGCGGATGTTCGTGGGCAATCCACGGCCAAGCGAGCGTTGGAAGTGGCTGCTGCGGGCGGACACAATGTGCTGTTAATCGGGCCGCCGGGTTCGGGCAAAACGATGTTGGCTCGACGGTTGGCAGGGATCCTGCCGCCGCTGACGTTTTCCGAGGCATTGGACGCGACGCAGGTGCATTCTGTGGCGGGATTGTTGGAAAACGGCGGTCCTGGGATTTTGAGTGAGCGGCCTTTCCGCGCGCCGCATCATACGACGTCGGATGCCGGGATGATCGGTGGCGGAACTGGTTCGCCACGGCCGGGCGAGGTGAGTTTAGCGCATCATGGCGTGCTGTTTTTGGATGAACTGCCGGAGTTCCATCGCAATGTTCTGGAGTTGTTGCGGCAGCCGCTGGAAGAGGGATCGGTGTCGATTGCGCGCAGCAATATGACGGTGACGTTTCCTGCGAAGTTCATGTTGGTGGCGGCGATGAATCCGTGCCCCTGCGGCTATTACGGGGATCCGACGCGCGAGTGCCGCTGCACAGGCGGGATCATACAGCGGTATTTGGGGAAGATCAGTGGTCCGCTGCTGGATCGGATTGACCTGCATGTGGAGGTTCCGGCTGTGCCTTATAAGGAGCTTCGTTCTAACGAGGCGGGGGTGTCGTCGGCGGAGATGGCGGGGCGCGTGGAGGCGTCGCGGCGGCGGCAGAACGCGCGGGGATTCGTGAATGCGCAGTTGCCCGGGGCGGCGTTGCGGGAGGCCTGCCGGTTGGACGATGCGTCGGAGCGGGTGCTGGAGTTGGCGGTGCGGCGGATGAGCTTGTCGGCGCGAGCGCATGACCGAATCCTGAAAGTGGCGCGTACGATCGCGGATCTGGATGGGGCGGAGCGGGTGCTGGGGAAGCATATCGCGGAGGCGGTTCAGTATAGGTCCTTGGACCGGAGCTATTGGAACTGAGGGGGATCGATATCTTATCCTCAATCATCCAGATCGGCGAACGTCTTCGTGCCTCAACAGAGAAAGTCAACCAATCGAGCCTTTTCTCATAAACACGAGGAGAATCGGTTCAAGCCTCCATATCGAATCGCTTGGCCGGGTTCGAAGAAGTGGCCGAAGGAATGGCGCTAGCCGTACAATAGCCGGGTATGCTTTCCCGGATTCTGACAATCTCTCTACTCACCTGCTCTCTGACGCTCAATGGAGGAGAACGCGATGCCGCGATCAAGTCCGCTATGCGCGACATGATCGCCAAGAACGAGATCCCCGGGGCGGTCACGGTGATCGTCACGCCCAAGGGCAACGCGCATCTGGCCGCCATTGGCCACGCGGATCCCGCGAAATCGCGCAAGCTTCGCAAGGATTCCATCTTCTGGATCGCGTCCATGACCAAGCCAATCACCGCTGTATCGGTGCTGATGTTGCAGGATGAGGGCAAGCTGTCGATTGAGGATCCGGTCAGCAAGTACATTCCTGAATTGGACAAAACCATCACCCTGCGGCACATGCTCACGCATACTTCCGGCATGGGCGAAGCCACTCCGCAGGAACTTGCGACCGCGAAAACACTCGCCGATCTTGTCCCGATCTATGCCAGGAAGCCCGTCGGATTCGCGCCTGGAACACAATGGCGCTACTGCCAGTCCGGCATCAACATGCTTGGACGCGTGGTGGAGATCGTTTCCGGCAAGAGCTTTCCTGATTTCATCGCTTCGCGGTTGCTGCAACCACTGGGCATGAAGGATACGACCTTTTACTTGTCCTCCGCCCAGATGCCGCGGCTCTCGACTCCCGCGCGGCTCGAAGGTGGCAAGCTCGTCGACGCAAAGATTGGACTGTTGAATGGCAAAGAGCCCACGGATACGAATCGCTATCCGGCACCCAATGGCGGCCTCTTTTCCACTGCCCCCGACTACGCCCGTTTCGCTCGGATGCTGTTGCTGGGCGGGGAACTCGACGGCAAACGGTATCTGTCGAAGGCTTCGTTTGCACTGATGACGAGCAACCAGACGGGATCCATCAAGGCCGGCTTCATTCCGGGTCACGGTTGGGGCCTCGGCGTGGGTGTGGTCGTTGCACCCGAAGGCCAGACCGCGATGTCGAAGCCTGGGACGTTCGGTCACGGTGGCGCGTATGGGACGCAGGCGTGGATTGATCCGAAGAGTGGTGTCGCTTTTGTATTGATGGTGCAGCGGGCGAACTTCAAGAACTCCGACGATTCGCCGGTTCGCGCGGCGTTTCAGACAGCGGCCTCGGAAAATTAAATTAATTGCCGATATAGCGTGAATACAGGCTCCTCGCGATTCCGGGATCCGTCGTGCCCTTGACGATCGCGCGGCCGTCGGCGAATATAGTCAACTGATAGGGCGGCGCGCTGAAGCGCAGCGCAAATTCATTGGCTCGGACGTCGCCGGCGGTCGACAAGCGCGCGGCGAGTTCCACGAGATCCACCGGACGTCGGCGTTCGTGGATCTGCACCGCATCGCGTCCGCACAAGCTGATAGGCGCGCGATGTTTGCCGTCGAGATAGCGAAACTCGCGGTCGGGTCCACAGGCGGGGCACGCGGGATCCGCAACCGAGGGCAGGCGTATCTGGCGCGTTTCACCTTTCCACAAATCGATCGTGGTCATCACTCGCGCTGGCCGATCGCCCACGAGAATCTTCAACACTGACGCGCATTGCAACGATGCGATGGTGGCGGTCACCGATCCCAACACGCCTGCGGTCTCGCAGGTTGGCTGCGCACCCTGCGGCGGTTCCGGATAGATGCACGCGAAGCATCCGGACCGCGGCAGCACAGGAAACGTAATGCCATAGCTGCCAACGGCTGCGCCATATATCCAAGGCTTGGCTTCGCGCACTGCCCAATCGTTGATGAGATAGCGTGTTTCGAAGTTGTCGCTACCATCCACGATCAGGTCGATGTCTTCAAAAAGATCGTCAATGTTGGCGGGGGTGAGGTCAGCGACTTGCGGGTCGATGGCGATCGTCGAGTTCACGCGCGCCAAGCGGCGCTGAGCGGCGGCGGCCTTGGGCATGGCTTCGGCGGCGTCCGCCTCATCGTAGAGAAACTGGCGCTGGAGGTTGCTTTCCTCGACATAATCGCGATCGATGAGGCGCAAGTAGCCGATTCCGGCGCGCGCGAGCAGTTCGGCCTGGACGCTGCCCAGCGCGCCACATCCGACAATGGCGACGCGCGCTTCTGAGATGCGCACTTGGCCTGCTGCGCCGATTCCATCGAAGCGGATCTGCCGCGAGTAGCGCGATTCGAGCATACTTTGAGTCTATGGCTTTGAGCCTATTCAGGCAGAGAGAAGCTATAGAGCACGCCCGCTGAGGAGACCGCGACGTACTGTTTGCCATCCACCGAGTAACTCATAGGGGACGATGGAATTGCACCGCCGGCCTGAAAGCGCCACAGGAACTTGCCGGTTTTGGAATCGAGCGCGATGAGGTTTCCTTCGGTGGAAGCCGCAAAAACAACGCCACCCGCAGTGGCGAGAACGCCCGATGAGAGCGACCCTTGCGAGATTTCGAATTCCCACTTCTTCTCGCCTGTGGCCGAATCGATCGCGCGAATCCCCGCCGTGGAAGGCTCAGGCAACGCAGCCGCGCGTCCGCCCCAGTAGGCCTTGCCCGGTTCGTACGCGCCATCTTGGCGGATGTATTTGTTGCCCATTTCCGCATAGCTCAAGTAGAGCCAGCCATTGGACGCATCGTAGGAAGGCGACTGCCAATTAGTACCGCCGCCGAGGCTCGGATAGACGACGGTTCCGTCGGGGCTGGAATCGGTTCCCGGGATGATTTTTGGGCGCCCGTTTTCGTCGAAGCCCTGGTTCCAGGTCTGCTTCACGAACGGCTTGGCCATCAGCATCTTGCCGTTGGTGCGGTCGATGACGTAGAAGAATCCATTGCGATTCGCCTGCAAAAGCAGCTTGCGCTTCTGGCCTTGGAACTCACGATCCACAAGGATGACGTCTTCGTTTGCATCCCAATCGTGGCTGTCGTTGGGCGTGAATTGATAGTGCCACTTGCGCTTGCCGGTGCTGGCATCGAGTGCGATGACGGAGCACGAATAGAGGTTGTCGCCCTTGCGGATTTCGCCATCCATGTCTGGACCGGGGTTGCCCATGGTCCAGAAAACGGTGTCGGTATCGGCGTCATAGCTGCCGGTGAGCCAGGTGGGTGCGCCGCCCATTTTCCAACTGTCGCCCTTCCAGGTTTCATGTCCGAATTCGCCGGGACCTGGCACGGTGTAAAAGCGCCAAACGCGTTTGCCGGTGGCCGCGTCGTAAGCGTCGATGAAGCCGCGTATACCGTGTTCTCCGCCTGCGACACCGACGATGAGCTTGTCTTTGACGACCAGTGGGGCGGCAGTGATGCTGTAGCCTTCGCGCGTGTCGGCCACTTGGGTTTCCCAGAGTTGGCGACCGGTGCGAGCATCGATGGAAATCAGCGCGGCATCGAGAGAACCAGTAAACAAGCGGTTGCCGAGCATCGCGACGCCACGGTTGTAGCGGTTGCTCTCGTAAGGATTCACGACCTTCTGCTTGCGCGTGAACTTCCAAATCTGCGATCCGGTGCGCGCATCGAGCGCATAGACATCGCCCGGCTGGCCAGCGGTGTACAGGATGCCATCCACCACAAGCGGCGTGGATTCGAGAATCGAATCACCGGGCATCTGCACCGCCCAGCGGGCCTGCAGCTTGCCGGCGTTCGCAGGGGTGATTTCTTTCAGCGCGGAAAAGTGCGTGCCCTGATAGTTGCCCCAATAGGTGAGCCAATTCTGCGGTTCGGAAGCGGCGTTGCGGATCCGTTCGGCGGAAAGTCCACCTTGCGCGGGGATGTCGGCAAGTGCGGATTTTGCGAGATCGCGACCGTTGAGCGTCTTCAGGTAGGCGACGACGTTGTTCCGTTCGTCTGCAGAAAGACGCGTCGCGAAGTCGGCTGGCATGAGCGATTCGTACTCGGGCTGCACCGCGGCAATCTTCTTTTTGTCTATGAGATGGGTCTTGCCTGCGGTGTCCACGAGCACAATGGAAAAGGTATCTTCGACCCGTTGGATGCCGCGTATGGTTTGTCCGTCGCGAGTCTTTACCGTAACGACGCTGGGGCCCTTACGATCGCGACGGCGCACGCGTACGCGGGGATCCGTGACCTGATTGGGGTTCACGATTTTGGCACGCAGCGCCTCGTCGGTTTGAGATCCCGCGGCGGAAAGATCGGGACCGAGGATGCCTCCACGACCATTCACTTCATGGCATTGCAAGCAGTTGGCTTTGGATCCGAAGAAGAGCTTTTCGCCTGCCGCGGCATCGCCCGTTGAGGCGATCGTTGTCGAAGATACGCCGCCGCTGAGGCTCTTGATGTAGCTTACGAGTTGCCAGGTCTGATCGCTCGAAAGACGCGGAAATGCGGGCATTTGGGTTCCGAGCACGCCACCGCGGATGTTGAGAAAGATCTCGCCCTCTTTAGCTCCGCGCTTCAAGCGGCCGGTGGCGAGGGAGGGTCCGCGATCGCTGCCCCCGGCGTCGCCGCCGTGGCAGGCTTGACAAACTGCACCGAAGAGGCGCTTGCCGGAAGCGATGGCGGTGGCATCCGCGCCGAACGGATTCTTTTCGTTTTCGGGCGTGTGCTGCGCGGCCATCGGCAGCGTGAAAGCGAGAGCGACGAAGCAGAACAGGGTCTTCATGATTACCCCTCCATTATAGGAGTCGCGTTCTGCATCCCCGTTGCTGTTCATGTAGAATCGTGATCAGTGATTCTCCGTAACATCGCGCTCTCTGGAGCTTTTGCTTTCTGCCTTTCTGCCCAGGATCCTGCGGCGAACGCCACGCGGATCCTGGAGAGCCGCTGTCATTCCTGCCACTCCGCGCAGACGAAGATGGCTGGCGTGCAACTGACTTCCACTGCCGACATCGCACAGAACAAAGACCGTCTGTTGGCAGCCATCGGATATAGCGGCAAGGTCAAGATGCCGCCATCGGGCAAGCTTCCTGTTGTTGAGGAACAAGCTCTCGCCAAGTGGATCGCCGATGGCGCGAAATGGCCTGCTGCTCTCACGACCAAAACCGATGCAGCCCCAAATTGGTGGTCTTTCCGCAAGGTCGTGCGTCCCCCAGTGCCGGTGTCCGCGGGCAATCCGATCGACTTCTTTGTCAACGCCAAGCTGGGATTCGCGAAGCTCGCGCCAGCACCTCGGGCGGACCAGCGGACGATGATTCGGCGCGCGACTTTTGACCTGCATGGCTTGCCTCCGACGCTTGCGGAAATCGAAGCATTCGTCGCCGACAACAACACCGACGCCTATGAGAAGCTGCTGGACCGTTTGCTGGCGTCGCCTCGTTACGGTGAGAAGTGGGGCAAGCATTGGCTGGATTTAGCGCGCTACGGCGATACATCGGGGTTCGAGCAGGATCCTTATCTGCTTTATGCGTGGCGTTATCGTGACTACGTCATCAATTCGTTCAACACGGACAAGCCTTACGATCGTTTCATCAAAGAGACGATCGCCGGTGACGAGATTTTTCCGGAAGAGGTGGAAGCGCATCAGGGCACTGGTTTCTATACCGTCGGCACGAATCGCGACATGCTGTATAAGGTTGAGGATATCAATCGCGAAGAGTCCCTCACTGACTTTACCGATACGACGGCGAGTGTCTTCCTGGGGCTGACTGCCGGATGCGCGCGCTGCCACGATCACAAGTTCGATCCGATCCCGCAGCGCGACTACTTTCGCTTGCAGGCTGTGTTTACGCCGTTTCAGAAGACGCATGCCTTTCTGAAGTACAACGATGCGCGCGGCTACAACCTGGGCGAAAACACTCGTACGTTCCGGCTGTACGAAGTGGGTGCGCAGTTGAAGTCACTGCTCGATCCGCATCGCGACCGCTTGCGCAACGCCCGTTTAGACCAGCTTCCCAAAGACGTTTCGACGGCTTATCGAACGCCCGAAAACGACAAGACGCCGGAGCAGAAGGCCATCGCAGACGCCTATGCGAAGAAGGTGGAACCATCGGACGATCAGGTTTACGCCGAGCTTTCGAAAGACGAAATGGAACGGCTGCACAAGATTGAACGTCGGCTGATTTCACTGTACAAAGCATATGGCCCGGGTCCGATGTCGCCTGGGCTCACCGATGTTGGGCGCGAGGCTCCACGGACTTATTTGCCAGCCAAAGCCGGCGGTGAGCCGGTAGAAGTCCGCGCGGGGATGCCAACGATTCTCGGTGGCGAGGATATTCCCGATCCGCCGCGCGATGCCGCGACCACATTTCGCCGTAAAGCGTTGGCCGAATGGATCGCGAAGGATGACAATCCTCTGACGGCGCGGGTGATGGCAAACCGCATCTGGCACTATCATTTCGGACGCGGGTTGGTGCCCACGCCGAGCGATTTCGGCACTCGCGCGGGGTTGCCCTCGCATCCTGAACTACTCGATTGGCTGGCGTCGGAATTTGTGAATCGCAAGTGGTCGATGAAGCAGATGCACAAGCTGATCATGACCTCTTCGACGTACCAGCGGGTCTCGCGCGCGCCGGCAAAGGCAGCTGAACAGGATCCGGAAAACACGCTGTTGTCGCACTTCACGCGGCGGCGCCTGGATTCCGAAGAGGTTCGCGATTCGGTGCTGGCTGCATCGGGATCGTTGAATTTGAAGATGTTCGGACGGCCGGTGGTGCCTCCGCTGGCAATCGAAGAACTCTATGGAATGAGTCAGCCGATCAACAGCGCCTGGATCGTGACCGAGGATGCGACGGAACACACGCGGCGATCGATTTACCTGATTTCGCGGCGCAATTTCCGCGTGCCGCTGCTTGAGGCGTTCGATCGTCCCGAAGGCGTGCTGAGCTGTTCGCGACGTGAGTCGTCCACAACCGCGCCGCAGTCGCTGTCGTTGTTGAACGGTGAGTTCACACAGCAGCAGGCACAAGTGTTGGCGGCGAGGATCGAGTCGGATCCAGACCCGGTGGCTGCGGCGTTCCGCGCGGTGTTTGGGCGCGCACTGACTGCTGCGGAATCCGAGCGGGCGAAGCAGTTTCTAGAAAAGCAGGCGGTCAATTTAGGGTCGCGACAGGCGGCCCTGCATGAGTTGGCTCGCGGGTTGTTCAATACGAATGAGTTTTTGTATGTGGAGTAACGTGATGACACGCCGAGAGATGATTTTTCGCGCAGGCAAAGGCTTTGCTGGCGCGGCGTTCGCTTCGATGATCGCTGAAGCGCAGGGCCAAGCCGCTGCCGCTAAAGCCAAGAACATCATCTATATCTTCAATCACGGCGGCGTGAGTCAC
>CAZCPL010000104.1:0-18429 GCA_964500255.1 uncultured Solibacteraceae bacterium
GCGGGCGAGCATCCAAAGGATCAGCAGCAGCACACCTGCAACGAGCCAAGCGGAAGATCCGTGGACGCCGAAGTCCAGAAACAGATTGCCAAACGCGTTGCTCAAAACGACGATGGCTGCGAACAGCAAGGTCTTCAGCTTGCGGGAATCAGTCGCCAAAGCTCGAAGTGGCCGCGTTACTGGCCTTCTGGTCTTTCACGAACTTCTTGCGCTTGGTCCGCAATGCGAGGTATTCACGCGCCTCTTTGTACAAACGCGGTACGTCGTTGTTGACGATTGCCTTCTTCACCACGCGCCACGCGGTGCCAGGGCGAAAGTAGTATTCGTCGTAGAACTTCTCGACCCATTCCACTAACTCGCCGCGGTTGAGGCCGGGATAGATGATGTTGGGCAATTGATGGCCGCTCTCGTCGGTCATCGAGTCGATTGTGATGAGGTTGTTCTTCTTGACGTAGTCGTAGAATTCTGTTCCCGGATAAGGATGCGCGATTGAAACCTGAATCGTCTCGCAGTCGAGTTTCTTAGCGAAATCGATGGTCTTGCGAAGGCTCTCGCGGCTCTCACCCGGCAGGCCGACAATGAAGTCCGCATGGATGGTGAGGCCGAGGGAATGCGCGTTCTTGGTGAAACGCTCCGCCATGTCGATGGTTGCGCCTTTCTTGATGTTCTTCAAGATCTGCTGGTCGCCGGATTCATAGCCAACGATCATGAGGCGGCATCCGGCTTCGCGCATCGCCTTCAGCGTTTCGTAATCAGTGGTCACGCGCGACGTACAAGACCAGGTGAAATTGAGCTTCTTGAGTTCTTTGCACAGTTCGACCGTGCGTTCCTTCTTGTAGTTGAAGGTGTCGTCGTCGAAGAAGATTTCCTTCAGCCCGGGGAAGTTCTCGAGCGCCCAGCGGCATTCGTTTACAATGTCCGGAATCGAGCGCAAGCGCCAGCGATGTCCGGAGTGGGTCTGCGGCCAGAGGCAGAAGGTGCACATCGCGGGGCATCCGCGGGATGTGTAAAAGCTGATGAACGGATTGAGCAGGAACGGAACGTTGTAACGCTTGAAATCGAGATCGCGCTTGTAGATCTTCGAGGCCCAAGGCAACTCGTCGAGGTTCTCGATGACGGATCCTTCGGGGTTGTGGCGAATCGATCCGCCGCTATCGCGATAGCTAACGCCGGGCAGTTCTTCAAGCGGAGTTCCCTTTGCATAGTTCACGATCTGGTGATCGAACTCGCGGCGCACGATGAAGTCAATCGCTTTCGATTCCTGGAATGCCTTTTCGGGTTCGACTGTGACAGGCGGACCAACGAAAGCCACTTTGAGCTTCGGGTTGACGTCCTTCATCATCTCGGCCATTTTGACGTCCACCGAAAAACCCGGAGTGGAAGTGAAGAGGACGAGCAGTTCGTAGTCCTTGCCGATGTCCACAGTCTGTTCGATCGAAACCCGGTGCGGAGGCGCGTCGAGCAGCCTGCTGTCAGGCAGCAGGCCCGCCGGATAAGTCAGCCAAACCGGATACCAGTAGGACTCGATCTCTCGGGACGCCGGCCAGCGCGAACTGGCTCCTCCGTCAAAACCTTCAAATGACGGTGGATTCAAGAAGAGAGTTCTCATTGCTTAGCTTCAGGGTAACGTTTTGGCCGCCTCGATGACAAGCTCCGCGAAACTGCCTGGTTTTGTGATAGCTTGGCGTTATTCCTATCATGAGCGCATACTTGTTTGGACCCTTCCAACTCGACGTGCGCGAACGTACGCTCCGGCGCGAGGGCAAGCCTTTGCCGATGGCCCCGAAAACGTTCGAACTACTGTGTTTATTGGTCGAAAGCGCGGGTCAGGCGTTGACCAAAGAGAAGCTACTCGCGCAAATGTGGCCGGATACGTTTGTGGAAGAAGCGAACCTGACGCAGCACATCTCGCTATTGCGCAAGGCGCTGGACGGCAGTATCTACATCGAAACGGTTCCCAAGTTTGGATACCGCTTTGCCGCCGCGGTCACCATTCCAAAACTACTTCCAGATGCGACTCTAAGCCTGGAAGCGCTTGTCGCACCAGTATCCGCGGCGTTGACTGAGAGGCCTCCCGACACCTTCTACGCTCGCAGTGGTGACGTCAATATCGCCTATCAAGTGCTGGGACATGGGCCAATCGATCTTGTCTTCGTGATGGGTTGGGTCTCGCACCTCGAGTACTTTTGGGCGGAACCGTCGTTCGCGAGATTTCTGCGCAGGCTCGCTTCGTTTTCGCGTCTAATCCTGTTCGACAAACGAGGCACTGGGCTTTCCGATCGTGTTCCTCTGAACGCGCTGCCAACGCTGGAACAGCGCATGGAAGATGTGCACGCCGTGATGGATGCCGTTGGTTGTGAGCGCGCGGCGATCTGCGGCGTCTCGGAAGGCGGTCCGATGTCCGCGCTCTTCGCCGCGACATATCCCGAACGCACCATCGCGTTGACGATGATCGGCACCTATGCGCGGCGGTTGCGCGATGTCGATTACCCGTGGGGGCCGACGTTTGAGCAGCGCGAGGCGTACTTGGAAGAGATCGAGCGGAACTGGGGCGGGCCTGTCGGCATTGAAGAACGTGCGCCGTCGGTGGCCAAAGATCCGGCCTTTCGCAAGTGGTGGGCGACTTATCTGCGCATGGGTGCAAGCCCCGGGGCAGCGCGGGCACTCACGAAAATGAATGCGGAAATCGATGTCCGTAACGTGTTGCCTTCGGTGCGCGTGCCAAGCCTCATCATTCATCGCTCGGGTGACCGTTGCTTGAAAGTCGAAGAGGGCCGGTATGTCGCATCGTTGATTCCCCGGTCGCGTTACGTTGAGTTGCCTGGCGAGGATCACTTGCCGTTTGCCGGAGACCAAGACTCGATTCTCAATGAGATCGAGGCGTTTTTGGCCAGCGCCGGCCATGAAGACGAACCGGAACGTGTCCTGGCAACGGTTCTGTTTTTGCGGTCCGGCGATCTGGCCAAAGTGCAAGCTCAAATCGATCGCGAACTGCAGTGGTATCGCGGACAGCCAATGAGTGGCGGCGATGGCGCTTTGGCGAGTTTCGATGGACCTGCGCGCGCGATCAAATGCGCTGCGGCGATTCAGGAGTTCGCCAAGCGCATCGGTGTCACCGTTCGCGCGGGTTTGCACACGGGCGAATGCGATCGCCTCGCGGACGGCGGTCTTGGCGGATTCGCCGTTGAGATCGCCTCTCAGGTTTTGCGTTGTGCCAAAGACGGCGAGGTCGTGGTTTCGAGTCCGGTGAAAGATCTGGTTGCCGGTTCCGGCATCGCGTTCCAGTCGATGGAAGCATCCGTGGAAGACTGGCGCCTGTTCCGCGTATCCGCCGCTCGTTAACGAACATGGCCTGTTCTGGAACCATCTCCACTCCCATCCCCAAAGGCGCCAATGCCGTGGAATTCTGTTTGGAACATTTTGAGCCGGTTTTGTCCGACCAGGACGCCGGGCGCGCGGCTTTCTTTCTGCATGTCGCGGGCATGGATGCGGACGATCAACTGGCGGCGTTCTGTCTCGTTCCTCGGGATGCTGTTAAGCCCAAGCAGGCGTTTCTCGCACGTTGGGGGCGAATGGGTGTCGGGCCAACGAACTTCATGCCGATTCCTTCGCAAGTGGAAGGCGACGGGCGTCCGGGCATCGATATCTACGGCCATCTCGCCTCAAACTTCAACTGGCGCAACTGCCAGTGGGAAGTGGCGCGAATTGTGGATCCGAAGTCGGTCGACATCCCTTCGATGGAAGGTGAATCGATCGAAATGCCAGTCAATGTCGATGGCGCGTGGGCTTTTCGCAACGGTGTCGCTCTGGCCGATCTCGATGCGCTCGCCGTTGAGGAGCATGCGGATCTGGAGATCGTCAAGGAAGCGGAAGAGGGCGGGGCATCGTATCTGGTTCGCTTCGGCGGACGAATGTGGCGGTGCCAACCCGCGGCCGAGGTGCCGCCGCAGTTGCTCGGTTTCGATTCCAAATCGACGGTGTTGCAGGGCACGCTCGATGAGGTGTGGGGCGATATCGGCGGGCAGGACGAAGCGAAGCGAGAGTTGATCCGAGCGATTCAATGGCCCGTGCTATATCCAGAGCTTTTCATTCTCTTCAAGCGACGCCGAAGCCGCGGTGTGTTGCTCTATGGGCCTCCCGGGTGCGGCAAAACGCTACTGGGCAAGGCTGTGGTGAAACTGATCGCCGCGCTCTACCATCGCAAGGCCGATGACGGTGGATTCAAGTACGTCAAGGGACATCAACTGCTCGATCAGTTTGTCGGAAACTCCGAAAAGGCTGTGAAAGGCCTGTTTGACGATGCGCGGCGATGGCGCGAGCAGAAGGGATATCCGGCTGTTCTGTTCTTCGATGAGGCGGATGCGTTGTTCAAGCGGCGTCCTTCTGGCGGCTTGGAGAACGCGTTCACGTTGGTTCCTGCGCTCTTGGCGGAAATGGACGGGATGGACGATTCCGGGGCGTTCGTGATTCTTGCGACCAACCGTCCGGATTCATTGGATCTTGCCATCACAAGGCCTGGCCGTATCGACCGGCGGATTCGCGTCACGCGGCCCGATGAAGCTTCGGCGGAAACAATCTTTCGCATTCATCTGGATGGCGTGTTGCTGGGCAAGAATCTCACGGTGGATCAACTCAGCGCACACGCGGCAGCCACCCTGTTTGCTCCGCAGAGGTCACTCTACGAAGTGCAATTCGACGATGAACAGACCGCGCTGTTCTTGCTGAAAGATCTTGCCAGCGGCGCGCTAGTGCAGAATATTGTGGATCGCGCGACAGCCAACAAAATGGAGTATTGCATTGAAAATCAGGTCCGTGAAGGGCTGACCTTCGCGGACCTGGATCGAGCGATTGAAGAAGTTTTCGAAGAACATCGCGAAACGCGCCACAGCGAAGAGTTGGAAGAGTTCGCTGAGACGCGTTCCCGCAGGATTGCGAAGGTTCGTCGGGCGGGTTAGCCTTTCGCGCCTTTCTTCTTCATTGCTGGGGCAGTCGAGCCTTCGAACTTTGCCCAGTTGGCTTCCGCGATGCAGAGTCCAAGAGGAACTCCGCCGACCTTGTTGGAGGTGTTGGCGATGTCGCTTTCTTCCAGGAATCCGTCGAAGCGCCAGTGGACGCCCAGGTAAACGCGACTGATCGAGTTCTCGATGATCGCCTTCCAGAGGCTTGCGAATTTCCTCTGATGGCGCGGCCGAGCTCGCCCATTCGAGCCTTTGTTTTCCCCGTCGTGTTCATCTGAAACAAAATCGAACGAGAATGGGTCGGGTGCACGATCTCCAAACGTCTCGTTGAGTTTGCGCCGGAAGAAGAGCCTCGCTGTTTGAAAGGCCGCGGCACCGAAGGTGGCGTGACCCGAAGGATAGGCGGGGAAGCCGGGAGTAAAGTCAGGTTTGGTGCTGTTTGTCCTCGGCGCGCCCAAGGGATGCCAAGCAGGGTCGCAATCGGTTCCGATCGGTATCGACGGCTTAGTGCAAGGCCCAACCGAAGGATCTACCTCGCGAATGCCCACGACTGGTCGCCACAGATCGTAGTCGTATTTCCAGTACCAGGCGTTGATACCAGCGTCCGCCATAGCGATGTTAACGAGGAAGAAGAGTCGGGCGTTCTCCGCCTCCGTGGTTTTGTGCTTCTCGGCGAGTTCCCGGATGATCTGGTTGTAAAGGCGAGGTGGCGTGCCGAGTTTATTCGGGCCGTCGTAGGCCCAAAATACGCCTGCGACCGTTTCATCCGGAGTGCGCGTGGTGGTGCTAAGGGCTGGATGACCGCCCTTTTCGCGTACTTGACGATGGTGCGCGAGGTAGACCGGATCGGACAGCAGGTTTGCTGCTTCGGCACCCGGATATTTCGCAAGAGGCTGAACTGCCGGCGCGCCAAAGAGCCTCACTTCGCCCCAGCGAGGATGCAACGGCCGGTCGTCGGGCTTTGCTGTGACAGGGTCGAGACGGTGGCGGCCATGTTGGCAGGAACTGGCGTAAAGGTTCTCGCCTGCGCTCTGCGTTGCGGCATCCGACTTGTCGTCGTTGCGCGATTCGATCACTTTACGAGCGACGCCCGCACCCCAATTCCAGCCAGGATCCGGAGTCCGCAAAAGACTTGGGTCGCTGGCCAGAGCCTTCGCGAAGGCTTCGCGCTGGCGAGGATAGAGTTGATTCAAGATACAATTCGCCGCTGCCGCCACCGCGGTGGCCCTTATCGAATCAACGGGTGCCGTTGTCACCGTCGTCGTATACGGGATGTACTGCGGATTGAGTCCGCTACTTGCGAAATACGCATCGTGCATCGCGATGTGCACCAGCGCCAAAGCGCGGGAAGTGTGCGTCGGTCCGCCCTGCTGTGGCGGTTTGTCTTTACCGCCGCTGAAGTCTTCCGCCACGGCTTTGAGTGCGACGGAGTTCCAATAGAGAATGCTGTCCATACATTGAAGTGCATCGAGAGCTGAATTCGTTTCACTTCGAAGCACAAGGAACAGAAAGAAATGCAAATGCCTCGGACTTCCAGTGAAAGGCTTCGCAGCGCGCACCGACGCTTCGCACCACGATTGCGTCGCCCGCCTCGGTCGGATAGCTCACCTTGGCTGACTTGGCGGAACTCAAGTTCCACGATTCCTCGACCACATCGAATACCTTGTACATATTGCCGCGCAGAAGGCGGTACACCGATTGTGTGGTCGCTCCGACGCCGGTTCCCTGCGAGCTTCCACCATGCACGATGAGATCGTATGTCCGGTGCCACACCAGTTGCTTCAAAGACACGAATTCATCCAACCCGCCGCGCTTCCGGCCCGGCAGCGAGGCGAGATTCCACCATTTGCCGTCCACTGTTTCATTACGATTGCCACTTGATAGGACGAATCTTCGAGCAGCAGCAGATACTCCTGGTCGTCGTCCGCATCCATGTTCTGTATGTAGAGCCGCGCTTGCGTAAGCTTTCCCTGAAGAGGAAAGAGGCCCTCTTTGCGGTATTTCGCCAGCGAAGCATGCGGGTCGAGATCCGAATATTGGCGAACGATGACTTCCGTCCGTGGATATTCAACGGGCAGCGGTTCGCGCGGAGTGGCGACACCTGGATACTGGGCCGACAGCGCGCCGAGAAGAGCCAATACAATCATCAATTCGATTTGAGATGCACGAATCCAACCAGTTGACGATTCGCGCCAAAGCATCCGGCGATGACGCTATTCGATTTGGGATTTGCAGCTAAAAGATTCACCGCCTGTTGCTGTGCCCCCCCTCCACCGCCAGCGCCGCCCGCGGCAGGAGCCGTACCCACGAACGCACAGCCTTCCGGATTCGGGGGCATGTACAAGTCGCTCGTCACCAAGTCATAGACCAGCAGTGAAGATCCAGCGTTGGCGGCGCGGTTTCCACGCGCGATCACCTTGCGGGTGGCGTCGAAGATCGCGAGGATCTGCACATTCGCGAAACCCTCGGGAGTCGGCAGCAATCGCGCGCTCGCGCTTTCGATATCGAAGACCGCTAGACCGGCGTCGCCATTGCCCGTCGCGGTTGCATTCGCCGGCGCGAGCAAGGCCAGCAAGGACAATTCCTCGCGGATCGCGCCGAAGCCCGCCACTCCCGGAGGCAGATCGAGACGGAACGATGATCCATTGGTTCCATCCAAAACATACAGCGATTCGGCTACATTGACCCGCTGCGGATTGGTGCTGACCGTGTAGATGAAGTCCGCTAGATCTCCCGCTTGGGATGCGGCGTTGTAGCCATCGCGGCCGAGCGATTCGGAAATCGAAACCGCGCGTGTGTCGCGATTCAAAAGCAGCAAGCCGTAAGCCGGGCAGTTCGGCTTGTTATCCTTTTCCGCGGTTTTGGTGGCGGCAAATCCAATCTGGCGGGCAAGATCGAGGCTGAAGATTCTGAGCTGTGGCGTGCAAGATGCGGCGAACCAACCAGCAGGGAAGGGGATCGTGGCGAGTTGCTGTCCAGTCAAGGCGACGAGCGTGTCGCGAGTTGGATCGGAAGCGGCGCGCCCCACGACATAGACGGTGTTAGTGTCGACGATGGAAGGAACTCGAATCCGACTGAAGAGCGCGTTGGCCGCTCCGCCAGGCGGCAGCACGACTCCCGGAGGCAACTGTATTTGCACGGCAGGCAGCACTACTGGCAGCAGCCCAGCAGGAAAGTCGAGGGAGTTTTGCACTTGGCCCTGCGCATTGAGAATCGCGATTTTGGCCTTTTTCGGGGCATTCTCGTCGTCGGTGATGACGGAAACGAAGGTTTGCCCAACCTGCGAACAGGACATGATTTTGTTGAACCCGTCACCGAGATCGACGGTCACGTTGACGTTGAGGCATCCTGCGCCACCGCCTCCGCCAGCGCCTCCAGGAAGTCCGCCGCCGCCGACACCCGCGCCACCCGCGGCTGCTGCAGTCACTTCCGCCGTAACGGCGTCAATCAGGACGGCTGGTGGATTCGTGCCCGTCAAGCCTGCGCGAAAGCTTCCGCCCTGGCTAGTGAGATTGAGTGCAAGCGAGGGAAGGTCGGCCATCATCGGTGCGCTTTCCGCAGGGCTGAAGACCGCCATTTTTGAACTCACGCCATTTGGGATCTCTCCCTCGGGTGGACCAAGCAGCGCTGCGATTGCGGATCCCTCAATTGCCGCGGTAAACGGGTTGGCTTGATTGCGATTGCCCGTGGTGACGCAAGGCTCGGCGGTCGAAAATTTCTTGGCTTCGAAGTCGATGCGATAGGCCTTGTAGCAGCCTTCGGCCGATCGGGCACTGGCCGCCAAGGCGAACGAGCCGCGCAGATCGGATGCGGCGAGCGCGCGGATATCCGTTGCGACTTCCGCCGGAACTGCCAGATATTGAAACGAGGGATTTGCGGCCACGCGATACAACCGTCTCGGATTGGCGGGTGTGGCTCCTGGCCCAACGGTGATGTTCAACAGGTCGCCCGCTTGTGCGCCGGACGGTACGCCGATGCGAACGTCGAACTCGCCGGGGCGGTCGGTGGATGGCGCGACGGATACTGGCGCGGCCAAGCCTCCGATGAAAGCTCGCACGGGGTTGGCGAGCGTCTGGTCGGATCCTCCGGTTTCGCCGGTGACGGAGCGCGGGTTGGTGAGTCCGAGGCCGATGGCTTTGATGGTGAGGGCATCGCCGTCGCTGGTGGAGGCTGCTTCGCCAAATCCGGCATCGGCTGCGGAACGAATGGCGGGATCGAGCGCGATGACGTTGATGCGAGCGGGTCGGCTTGACGCTTCGCCTTTTCGCACGACGATCACGGCCGAGCCCTGCTGGGTTTCCCAAGGAATTTGCGCCTCAATACGGCTCGGTGTGACGCTGAAGATAGGGGCTTCGCGATTGTTGACGAGGACTTTGATGCCCGCCAATTCGGTGGGCAACGGCGTGCCGGTCGCTTTCGCCCCTCCAGGCGGGCCGAAGTTGAGACCGTTGATCCAAACGATGCCGCCTTGCGCGACCCGCGAAGGCGCGGGGACTTGCGAATAGGCATTCACCACGCCGCGCAAGCTGACAACTGGCGCGCTGGGCGGTGCCTGCGCTTGCAGAAAAGCTACTGGCAAGCAGAGCAACAGTGGTGAAGTTGGTCGAAAAGAAGCCATAATATCATTCAACACCTTTTTACGTTCGTAAGTTCCGCCGTTACAATAGAACAATGCTGACGGAAGGTACCATCGCGCCGGATTTCGAACTCCCCGATCTTTCCGGTAAGCTCCAAACAATGGATTCGCTAGCTGCCGGCTGTCCGTTGGCGCTGGTCTTTTATCGCGTGAGTTGTCCGGTCTGTCAGTTCACTTTTCCTTTTCTGGAACGAATCTCCAATGGCGAAATGAGTGTCGTGGGCGTCTCTCAGGACGATGCCGAAGGTACTGCGGAATTCTACGGGGAACTGGGGTTGACTTTGCCTTCCGTAATCGAAAAGCGAGGCTGGGCTGTGGGTTCGGCGTACGGGGTCGCCAATGTTCCCACTTTGTTTGTGATTGAACCGGAATCGAAGGCTGTGTCGTTGGCGGTCACCGGATTTTCAAAGGCGGCGATTGAGGCGCTTGGCCGGCGCGCGGGGCTTGCGCCCTTCATGCCCCAAGAACTGGTTCCCGCCTTCCGCCCCGGTTGAGCCTCCCGCAATCGTTGAGCCCCCGTGAGGGGCCACGCCCTGCTAGACTAAAGGCTTAGAATCATGGCAGGAAAAATCACCGAAGTGTTGCAGGGAGCAGCTGCGCTCGCCAAGGGAATGGGCATCACCTTCAAAGAAATGATGCAGCCCGCTATTACGGAAGACTATCCGGATTCCCCGGCTCTCTTTCAGGAACGCTTTCGCGGCGTGCACATTCTGGAGCGCGACGAGAATGGCCTGGAAAAGTGTGTTGGTTGTTTCTTATGCGCTGCCGCTTGTCCTGCGGATTGCATCTATATCGAAGCTGCGGAAAACACCGATCAGCTTCGCATCAGCGGCGGCGAACGGTACGCCAAGGTTTACAACATCGACTACAATCGCTGCATCTTTTGCGGCTTTTGCGTCGAAGCCTGCCCGACAGATGCGATCATTCACGGCCACGGCTTTGAGATCGCCAGCTACAACACCTCGACCTTGATTTACCGCAAGGAACAGATGCTGGCACCGATTCCGCAGAACGCCCAGTTTCCACTCAAGGCTCCGGTCTTGAAGCCCGGCGGCGGCGGACACTAATCGGACTGCGTTAGGGAATGCTGTACTCGGACTTGATGGCCAGGATGTTCTTGGACGCCTGTTCCTGGTAAGAACCTTGGAGTTGGGAACATTCCTGGTTGAATTTCAAGGCCTCGAATACGCGATTTGGCTCGCCGAGTTGTGCCAACTTATAGTTTGCGAATCCCAGGTGGTACAAGCCCGCGCTGAGCATCGACACATTGCTACGAACGAACGGCAGTGCCGACCGCAAGGATTTGTCCGCCTGACGATAGTTTCCGAGAACGCTGCTGACAACGCCATTCATCCAGTAGGCTCGCCCTATGTAAAGTTCCCGCTTGGACGCCCATTCTTTGGGTGTCATGCTTTCAGGCTTGCGATTGTTCAATGAGTCGATCAGGCGGCTCGTCATGTTGGCTACTTTGGGCAAGTCGTTCTGCTTCATGTAGTGGTCGGAAGCGATGGCCAGATAGTCGACATTGAACGGTTCTTTCTGCAACCCTTCGAGAATCGAGGGAATAGACACGGACGTCTTCTGATCCGCCTGTCGGGCTGCAATCAGATACACGCTCCGGGGGTTCAGTTCCTCAAGCGACTTCAGATACTCTTCCTTCTGTGTGGCGTGGCCCTTCGAGAGTGCGTACACGGCGTATTCCGCATAGAGCTTCAGATTTCGCGCCTGTTCCGCGCTTTTCTGCCAAGCGGAGACTTCCGTAGCATCCTTCGGCTTCGGGCTTTCGGTGACCAGATCCGCGGATTTCCAAGCCTGCGATGCATACTTCTTGAGCACCTCCGGGGTGTTGATGGCTTCGGCTGCGCGCAGAAGAGCATATGCCGCGTCTTGGTCGGCTGGATTCACAGCCAGGAGTTTTTCCCCTGCGGCGAGCACTTTTTCCCAGCTTTTGTTCTCGGCATACACTGGCAGCAATTGATCGAGAACCCAAGGCAGGTTCTCATCTTTGGGATACTCATCCACGAACTGCACCATCATTTCGATCTTCTTGGACTGGTTCCGTTCCTGCTTGATCTGCTGGAGGAAAAATCCTTCCTTCGTCTCGGGATCGATGTTGAGCTTGTAACGGCCACCAAAGCCCGGCAATGCCGTAGCGGCGAGAATCAGTGAGAGAACAGCGGCACGGAAGTTCATAAACACTCCAGGGTGAGGAAAGCCTACGTAGCTTTCGGATGTTTGGGACTCTGGCTTTAGCGAGTACTAAGCGTAATACAGGACTATTCCTACGGTCAACCCAGGGATCTGTGTGCTACACTCCTTGTTTTCATGCTGATACCGGCCACATACCAACTTGCACTGATGTTAATGATTCTTTCAGCGGTTTGCTGGGGAGGCTGGGCTGTGACCCAGAAAATCGCGGGAACAAAGTGGCGCTTCGAACTCTTTTACGTCGATTTTTCGATAGGAACCCTGCTTGGTGCGATCCTAATCGCCTTCACTGCCGGTTCGATCGAATTCAATGACATCACTTTCATGGACTCTCTCATCGGGGTTTCGATTCGCAAAGTGGCTTGGGCCATCCTTGGTGGCTTCGTTTTTAACTTGGCGAATGTGATTCTGGTAACAGCAATTTCCGTGGCGGGGATCTCCGTTGCCGTTCCCATATCCCTGAGCATTACGACCGTAATCGGGCTGCTGGTCAGTATCTTTCTGACCCCACAGTTGAATGGAACCATGACCTGGGTAGGCTTGGTGGTCCTGCTGATCGCCGTTGTTTTCAACGCCCGCGCGTATCTTATGATGGCGGATATCCGCCGGTCACAACAGGTAACAGCCGACCCGGCAACGGTTGCTCCCGCACAGGTGAGTATGCGGTCGTCGCGGGTGCGCAAGTCGGGCAAAACCAAGTCCTCTTCGAGCAAAGGCGTGACGTTGGCTGTCTTTGCAGGAATCATTCTCGGTGGGATGATGCCGTTAGTGGAACTTTCCAGAGAGGGTGACATGGGGCTTTCCCCCTATGCCACTGTTCTCTTCTTTGCCGTTGGCGTATTCTTGACCTCGCTGCTCATCATTCCTTTTGTGATGAACTTTCCGATAGAAGGAGAACCCCTCGAGTTCAAACGGTACTCCACGGGCACGAAGGGCCAGCATCTTCTCGGGTTTCTTGGAGGCACCATCCTGATCGGCGGACTCGCTGCCCGGGTTTTGAGCGGTTCCGTGCCGAAGACCCAAGCCGTCGGTCCCGCCATCACGCTCGCTTGCGCACAGGGCGCGGCGTTGTTGGCGGTTATCCTTGGCGTGTTGATCTTTAGGGAGTTCGAGAACAGTGGATCGCGGGTACGGATGCAGTTGCTGATCATGTTCGTTCTCTTCGCCTTAGCTCTCGCCCTGACGTCTCTCGCGCCCCTCTATTGATGCTGCGCTGGCGCACAGAAAGCTTGAAGGCAGCGGGACGGCAAGTGTGAGGATTTGCCGTACCTTGGCAACCGGTGGGAAGCATCCTGTGATCTTCTGTTCGGACCGCTGGCTTCTCGACCACCTCGACGCTCTGGAATAGGTGCCCGAAGGATCGGCGCTGGTACAGATTCTAAAACTGAGCCAATACACCGAAGCGGTCGTCCAGTAGGAAAATCTTACGTCTTTCCAGAAATTTTTTCCGACACCCGCCCGCAAAAGATTCCGCCACTCCCCCCATAAAAGGGTGAGAGTTTGGCTGTTTGTTTTCACTATCTTACTGGGACGGATTGTTTCGCGGGCCACCGCAATCGAATTCTGCAACACCCTCGTTTTGGGCTAGCGGAACCCCCCAATGCTCTCAGTTGACCTTGTTTGCGGTCATTGTGCGGAACCGCTGGTTCCACTACAGTTAGTGTTCGGCGTTGAGCAGATGGGGACCGCCGATACGCAGTAGATAAAAACGAGATAGTAGGATTTCAGCCTAGGGGGGACCAAGAGCTGATGTTGCAGCAGCAGACAGTAGAGCGGCATGTGTTGGTTGGGGAATCCGCGCGTATCCGCCACGTAAGACAGATGATCGAGAAGGTTGGCCGCGGCCAGTGGCCCGTACTCCTGTTAGGCGAAACCGGATCGGGCAAGGAAGTCATTGCGCGCGCGATCCATTCTCAACACCGGAATGGCCCGTTCATCACCATCGATTGTTCCGCCATGGTCGGTCCGCTGGTGGAAAGCGAACTATTCGGACACGCCCGCGGTGCCTTCACCGGATCCGTGGGGCCAAAGACCGGTCTGATTGAGATGGCCGACGGCGGCACTGCGTTCTTTGACGAGATCGGGGAACTGCCTCTCGATTTGCAGGCCAAGCTCCTGCGCGTCTTGCAGGAAAAGGAGTTCCGTCCCGTTGGCTCCACGCAGATCCGCCGGTCGAACTTCCGCATCGTCGCCGCCACCAATCGCGATCTCGCTCGCGAGGTGGAACGCGGCAACTTCCGCCAGGATCTGTACTACCGGCTGAATGTTCTGCCGATCCGCATTCCGTCTTTGCGCGACCGCCGCGATGACATTCCGCTTCTGCTCAATCACTTTCTGCGCCGCGAGAACCTGCAGCACGGTCTTTCGCCAGACACGATGGAAGCTTTGCTTTCTTACGAGTGGCCGGGCAACGTGCGCGAACTCGAAAACAGCATTCATCACATGGTTGCCGTCAACATGGGTAAGCAGGTGCAATTGTGTGACCTGCCGAGCGCTGTGCAGAATCACGCCATGGCAAACTGCAAAACGAAGTTTGCGAGTGCCCCCCAAAGCGCCTTCGCCGCAGCGGCTGCAGCCTCTTACGCACCTTTTCTGCCGCAGAGAATGCCCATGGGATACGCCGAACCTGTTTATGCTGCGGCCGCGAGCGGCAGTGTCAGCCCCATCGTGCCACTGATCGAGATGGAACGCCACGCCATTATTCGTGCTTTGGAATTCACCCAGGGAGACCGCAACACCGCAGCCAATCTCCTGGGCATTGGACGGACAACGCTCTATCGCAAACTGAAGGAATACCGTTTGGTAGCTGTCTGACCGGAGAGAGGTTTTCAAATTATGCGCGCCCCTCGAGTCTTAATTGTCGAAGGGGATCTCGCCGAAGCCCAAATCCTCGAAGAGGCCATCTTCGAGATTCCCGAACGGGAAACATCCGAAGAGTGCGTCTCCCGCCGTTACTGGTGGAACGCGCAGATCATCCATGCAGAAAGTCTCGCCGCGGCCATCGCCACTTTGCGCGATTGCGAGGCCGATCTTATCCTGCTCAATCCATCGCTGCCAGATCGGCGCGGGCTCGATACGTTTCGTATGTTGAAGGTGCATGCGCCGGAAGTGCCCATGATCCTGCTGCTCGACGAAGGGGTCGACGAGCAGATCGGTCGCCGCGCTCTGCGCGAGGGTGCCCAGGATTATATGTTCAGGACGCGCTGCGACTGGGAATCGCTCGCCCACGCCATGGAGAACGCGCTCGAACGGTCGCGGCTCGTGAAAGCGCTCTGGAACTCATTCCTCTTCGATCCGCTGACAGGTTTGCCAAACCGCTCCGGATTCGTTTACATCGCCGAGATGCTGCAATCGGCGCTCAATCGCATCGACAAGCCGATGCGAATGATCGTTGCGGCCTTGAATGAAGACGCGTCCGAGTCCGACGTGCAACGAGCGGCGGACGCGATCCGCAGTTGTATCGACGATGGCGATCTAGCGGGGCGCTTGGGTCCCTCTAAGTTTGGCGTGCTGTCGTCGGAACTGGACGTCCAGGAACTCTCGTCGCGAATCCTCAACTGCCAGCCTCCGGGCTCAGCGGCACCCCAGTTCCGCTGGAGCGACTGGGAGCGGCCCGCGGGTTCGATGGACTCGATGGACAAGCTGATTGTGGGTGCCGAAATGCTGGTGCCGGATGCACCCGCCTCCGTTGCGAAGGCTGGGGTGGTCCACTAGCGCAGTCGCACGCTGTGACCGGTCGCCTAGCGGCGGCTCATGAAGTCCCCGAGCCTCGACATAGCTTCGATGAGGATCTTCATTTCCGCCGCGTAGCAGATACGGATGGAGCCTTCGCCGCCAGCGCCGAAGGCTACGCCAGGCGCAAGTCCGACTTTGGTTTCCAGCAGAATCCGCTTACAAAACTCGAAGGAATCGATCAATCCCTCGACTTTTGGAAAGAGATAGAACGCGCCTTCAGGGTTGGGGACCGTGAGTCCAGGCATCTTTGCAAGAGCTGCGGCGCAATAATCGCGGTTGGCTTTGAGCGTTTGAAGCATTTCCGCAATCTGTGCCTCACCGGTGGCAAGTGCAGTTTCGGCGGCACGCTGGGTGAAGCTGGCGGCATGTGAGATGACGAACTCGTTCAGTTGCGCGGCGCGCGCGGCCAGATCGCGGCGTGCGACGATCCAACCGAGACGCCACCCAGTCATGCTGTAGGTCTTCGAAAAGCTATTGACGACGATCACCGCGTCCTCACGGGTGCACTTCTTCAGAATGCTCGGCGCAACCTGCGAGTCACCGAAATAGAGCCGCTCATAAACTTCATCGGCCATGAGCCACAAGCTGTGCCGGCGCGAGAACTCGAGCAACCGGTCCTGGTCATCGCTGGTCGCGGCCCATCCGAGCGGATTCGAAGGCGAGGTAAACAGCAGCAAACGCGTGCGAGACGAAACCGCAGCCTCAAGCGCGTCGAAGTCGATCTCATAGCGCCCGTTCACCATCGGCTGCGGAATCTGCTTCACCACCGCGTTCGACATCTGCACGATCGCGCTGCCGTTGGGCCAGGCTGGTGTCAATACAATCGCCTCATCGCCCGGATCGAGCGTGCACCGGATCCCCATGTTCAGCCCTTGCACGCCGGACGCCGTGACCACGATCTCAGTCGACGGATCGATCTCGACACCGTGCAACTTCCGGTAATAACTGGCGAGAGCTTTGCGTGTCGAAGGCATGCCCGCGTTCTCGGTGTAAAACGTGTATCCATCGGTCATCGCCTGCTGCGCGGCGTGCTTGATATAGTCTGGCGTCGGTACGTTCGACTCGCCAAAGTAGAGCTTCAAAACACCATCCATACCCATGGCCATTTCGGCCAACTCCCGGATGCGGGAATGCGGAACATGCAATGCGGAAGACGCGACGGATGCCATCCTTCAATGATAGATTGAGAGCTTCATGAAACTGTTCTGCTTCTGCTGACAGCACGGCTATTGCGCAGCAACCGGCGTTCTCTCTCAAGAGCAACTAGACCGTCGGATTCTATGGCGATTCCATACCTATCGATGAATGTACACGGGCCGCTGCCAAAACCTTTGTCCTCACCCGCTTTCCTGAACTCGATGTCCGTTTTATCCACTCGCGATGTGGACGATGGCGGCTAGCGCGCCTTCGATGACGCACGTTTCAAAAGTCATACCGCCGGATACGAGAAGATTCTGACTCGGCTGAAATCCGATCTGCCCGATCTTCGATTGACACTGATTCAACGTTCGACCGAGGACGGCGTCAACCGCGCGCCTCTCTTCGATCCCGTTTACAATCAGACCCTTTTGCGTTACTCGACTTTTGTCAAAGACCTCGCGATTCGCCACAGGCAAGCCACAGCGGATTTGAATACGGGCGTTGTCGAGATGCTGCGCCCGGCCAATGTACCCCGATCCCGCCACGGCGAAGCTCATCACTCCCGATCGCGTGCATCCAGGCTGGTCTGGCCACTTAATTCCATTGAGCCTGCGCGCCATGTCCCACAAGCGCTGGCGTGTGCGATCCTTATCGACGATCTGCGCGCTGCCTGGAAAGTGTTGCTCGGCCAGATTCCCAATCGCGATTTCAAGCTTCCAGGGTTCCGTTGTAGGTATTGGAACCGTTATCAACATCCGGGCCGACCTGGTGCAGGAACTTTCCTCAAGCACCTGTTGGATCGGAAGCCGCGACGGGAAGGTGCATCACATGCTGCGAAAGGAGCTTGCCGAGTCTCCCCCGCCCTCTCGAGGCCCGCGCGTCAGCCAAGTGGGCAAGGCTTGACCGGTCAACTATGCTCCGGCTCAGAAGGGTCGCGCAGCGCTCTGGAACTCTACCGCTGTCGGGTTTGAGATAGGCTGGAATGCATGCGTCCGGTGCTTTGTCTTCTGCCCTTCATCCTTCATGCGCAAATCGAACAGCAGGCCACTGGGATTCTGCGGAAGAATTGCATCGGCTGTCATGACGCGAAATCGAAGATGGGCGGACTCGTCCTTGAATCGCGAGATGCGGCGTTGTATGGCCGCGCGACTGTTTTTCAAACGATTCTGGACAGAGTCAATAGCGGTAAGATGCCGCCCGGCAATCCGCTCGCGGCCGCCGATCGTGCGGTTCTCACACGATGGGTCGCCGAGGGATCGCCGTGGGCGACGGCTCTTGTGGCGAAAGAACGCAAGCGCGGAGGTCCGGATCATTGGTCTCTGCAACCGCTGCGGACGGCTGGCAATCCATCGATCGATGCCCATGTCGCCGCTGCGCTGAAGGCCAAGGGCCTGACGCCCAACGGAGCCGCGGACAAGCGCACGCTGATCCGCCGCGCGACCTTCGATCTCACTGGATTGCCTCCAACGCCCGAAGAGATCGCAGCGTTTCTCGCGGATGCTCGCTCCGATACTTACGAAAAGCTGCTCGACCGCTTGCTCGCGTCACCTGCTTACGGCGAACGCTGGGGACGCCATTGGATGGATGTCATCCGCTTCGGCGAAAGCCACGGTTATGAGCAGAATCATCTGCGTCCCAACGCATGGCCGTTTCGGGATTACATTATTCGATCCTTCAATGAAGACAAGCCGTTCGACCGCATGATTCTTGAACATCTCGCCGGGGACGTAATCGCGCCCGCGGATCCGCGGG
>CAZCPL010000105.1:0-9068 GCA_964500255.1 uncultured Solibacteraceae bacterium
CCAGTAACGGACCAGCGCAGGAACTGTTGCCAGAAAGTTTCGTGCGATTTGTCGGCCAAAGGTTGCAGCATCTGCCAGCGCCAGGTCCCTGCGCCGGCGAAGGCGGCAGTGCGTCCACGGCCATAGTTCTGCGTGACCAGCAATGGTTGCTTCGCCTTGCCTCCAGCGGTCATTTCGGCAAGCGTCAAGGCTCCGGGTTTAGGAACCCCGAGTTCCTGATAGCCGAGGATGTAGGGCAAAGTTTTCCAACGTTCCAGGTTGCGATCGGCATTTTCTTCGATGCGGCAGATCAATGAATCGCGCCCCGCAACGGTGAGCTCCGCTGTGGCGGGATCGCGATGGAAGGTCCCTTTGCGTTCAGGCAAGGTCACCGGAAGCATAGGAATGAAGGGCTCGCGAGCGAAGCCGCCGTCCGAGAATGAGGCGCGCCCGGCGAGAAAGATGAGTCCGCCGCCGCGCTTATCGACGAACCGATGCAGGAGTTCCTGCTGCGTTGGCGTGAACCAGGCGGCTTCGACTGTACCGAGTACGATCGCTTGGTATCCGAAGAGTTCGTCGACCGTGGTGGGGAAGCCGTTCTCCAGTTCTTTGGGATTTCCGATGCCTTGGCGATAAAACTTGTTGGGAGTGGTGCGCAGCAGCGTAACCAGTTCCATTGTCTTGTCTTCTTCCATCGCGCGACGGATGAACTTGTATTCCCAGCGCGGTTCCCCTTCGACGTAGAGCACTCGCGGCTTGGCGCTCGAAACATCGAAGACTCGCGTCAGTTTGTTGTTGAGAGTATTCTCTTCACCGGGCAATGGATCGATCTGTAAATCGAGGTTCTTGGCTCCGGCGCTTCCGGCGTTGAACAAAGCGGATTCGGTTTGCTGGACGCCATCTTGCTTGAACACGACATCCTGCGATGCGACTACTTTGCCACTTTCGCGCAAGGTGAGCTTGCCCTTTTGGCCCGCGTATCCGTATTGGCGAAAGGTCACAAGGGCGGACAGGCGCGAATCCTGCAGGGCTTTCGCCGGAGTCTGCGCCTCGCTCAGTTCGATGTCTTTGATGAGCTTCTCGCGGCCGACTCCAATCGTGTGCACGGGAATCTGGCGGCGTTTGATCTCCTGAATCGTTTCGAGGTCGATACCGCCCGAGTTCTCCGCGCCATCGCTGACAAGCACCACTGCGCCGATGGGTAGCGATCCTGCTTCGGCGACCACTTCTTTCATCGAATCGGCGAGGCGCGTCGCACGGTCCGATGAATTGAGCTGTTCGAGTTTGTCAATTTTCTGCAAGCGCTCGCCGGTGCGATAGAGACGCACTTGAAACTTCTCGCGGAGGTCCTTTAGCAAACCACCGTCGAGAGATCGGATGGCTTTCTCGCGGCGGCTCGAACCATCTTCGACCAAGCCCATACTCTTGGAATCGTCTATGATCACGGCGACGACGTTCTGTTGAGCCTTCAAAGCAGTCACAGAAAGCGCGGGTTGCCAAAGCATCAGCAATAAGAGTCCGAGAAGCGCGGATTGCAGGCCCCAGATGGCAATTTGGCGGTAGCCTTTGATCAGGGTTTCGTTGCGTTGGCGATAGAGTAAATAGCCCATGAACCCCGCGCCAGCCACGATCGCCAGCACCAGCAACCAAACAGGCCAGCCACCGGCGAGCACGATCTTGCCCCGTTCATATGCGGCCGCCGGATACTTGAAGAAGAATTCGAACATGTCGCCTGTCAGTTGCCCCTAGTGCGTCATTGCATACATCACGTAGTTGACGCCAATTCGATACGCCAGTGAAGCCCACTTTTCCGGATACCGCGGATCGTCGGACCATTCCCACGCGTCGCCCAAATCCATGTTGTGGTTGAGAGCCACCATCAGTCTTCCCTTGTCGTCGTATACTCCGCGCCAGCGTGCTTCGACGCCATCGCGCTCGTACGTACGTCCGGTCCAGAGATACTGGGCACCGGGAACCTGATAGCGGTCATCAAGATCGTAGAGGACGTGAAAAATTGCGTCACCATTCTCAATGTCCACCACTGGGCGGTCTGGAAAGACCTTCCGCATGCCGTCCATGAACATTTCCCACTCTTCCGAGCCGTGAAAGTCGTCGCACATGAGAAAGCCGCCACGAAGCAGATAATCGCGCAGGCGCGCTGCTTGGGCGTCGGTCAGATCCCAGTGGCCCACTTCGACCGCATAGAGAAAAGGCCAGTTGTAAATGTCATCGTCGTCGTCGAGTGAGATTGGTTGTTCCACCGAGCGGACGTGAGTCCGAGTGAGGCGGCGAATGCCTGCTGCTAAATGCCGGTCTGCGCGAGGATAGTCGATCGTCCAACTCGTAAAGCGGCGGAAGCCACGGCTAACCGACTTGTACATAAGGCGGCCGAGGACCAGTTCCGACTTTTCCTCGTAGTCGGGAGGCAGGGGAAATTCGTCGTATTCGCTGCCTTGAAACTGTCGAAAAGGCTTCTGGGCGTACGTCATCCCCACTACAATCGTGAGCAGTGCAGCAAGTGCCGGAATGAGTACTTTCAGGCGCATCCAATTCCCCTGCGGTTGGCTTTCAGCGTATCAGATTTAGGTCTATGCACATATGACTACAGATGGAGTGGAAACGTTGCCAAACTTTACCGATTTAACACCTTTAACGTGAGTTCGGCGGTTCTTCGCCAGGTGAAGGTCCGGATTCTGGTGTTTGGCTTGGATTGCGCGGACATCAGTTGGTGCAACGCCGCGGTCATTGAGGCCTCGGATCGTGGATCGAAGAGTATGGCCTCCGGCGAGGCCAGCGACTTCAATGGTTCTATATCCGAACAAGCAAGTGGGATTTCAGCCGCGAGGGCTTCGAGCACAGGCATTCCGAAGCCTTCGAATGTTGAAGGATAGACGATGGCTCGGGCCCGACGGTAGAGATCGAGCAGTTCCGCGCGCGGGATCCATCCGGTGACGCGCACGCGGTTCCGCAGGCTGAGGCGCACGATCTCCGCTTCGACCCGTTCGGCGTGGAATCCTTTCATTCCCGCCAGGACGAGCTTTGCGTTTGGATCTTCGAGCTTGGCGAAGGCGCGAACAAGACGGTCGATGTTTTTGTGCGGATGCAGCGTGGAGACACAGAGCAGAAAATCCTCTGCGGCGCGGGTGTTCGCAATCTCGAAGAACTCAGGATCCACCCCGTGTGGCACCACTGTTGATTCGGTTTGGTAGAAGCGCTGCAGGTCATCGGCGGTTGCTTGCGAAACTGAGACGATACGCTTCGATCTCTTCGCTGAGGTCCACAGTAGGAGGTTCCAGAACGGCAAATCGAACCAGCGGAAATGCTCTGGATGCCGTTTGTGTTGCAGATCGTGAAAGACCGTAACGTTGTTTGGATGCAAGACCGGCGCGGTAAACCCCGGGTTGAACATCACGTCGACTTGACGCGCGAACGGCAATGCGAGTTGCTCGTAGAGGATTCTGCCAGGGCGGAACGAGGCGCTTATGTTGAGTGGGGCGTGGGTGAAGTTGGCTTGATCGGGTACGAGATCCGGGCCGGTTTCCTGGTTTGTGAAGACAACGTATTGGTTGACGGAATCGATCGCGGCGAGCGCAGGCAAGAGACTGCGCAGGTAGATTTCGGTTCCGCCGACGCCGCCGGGAATCAGGTAGAGCGCGTTAACGCCGATTCGTAACACGGCTCAGACCTCGTGCGGCCTGCTCGTTTCTTGGATTGATCTCTAGGGCGCGCCTGTAGTCCGCGGCCGCTCTGTCGAGATCGTTGAGCATCGAGTAGACATTGCCGCGATAGAAGAACGCGGGATCGAAGTTGGCATCGATCTGAATCGCTTCGTTCAGCGCGGTCAGCGCCTCTTGCGAGCGGTTGCCTTTGGCGTGCAACATGCCGACCATCGCTCGGGCCTGTGCGGTTTTCTCGAGAGCGAAGGCTTTCTCCGCCTTTTCCATGGCTTGTTGCGGTTGGCCCGCGCAATCGAGAGCATTCGCCCAATTGATCATCACACGGTAATCCGGCTTGTCGAGCTTGTCGGTTTTCTCGTATGCGGCGGCCGCGGCGTTGCATTCCCCGTTGCGATAGAGTGCGTCCGCCACTTGAAACTGCACGCGCCACTTTTGCGGGGACTTTTCCGCGGCATCCCGAAAAAGGGCCAGAGGGTCGGCCCAGAGTTGATTTCTCTGATAAGTCATGACCGCAAAGATGAGCAAAGGTATCGCTAGGACAGCCTTTGGGATCTTGATCCGTCTGCAAGCTTCTGCGACGATCAGCAGCAATCCCAAAGAAGGCAGATAGACGCGGCGTTCTACCAATACATCGCGAATCGGCACGAAAGAGGACGTCGGGGCGATCAAGAGCAGGAACACAAACCAGCCATAGCTCGCCAAGGGGAATCGTTTGCGATAGAAGTAGGCTGCCGCGCAAACACCCAGGAGCGCGAGCAGGCCAAAGATCGCGCCTTGATCCATGGGATCTCTGGAAATCGCAAAATCGTGATCGACATTGAGCCCGACGGGGATCGCGAACTTCGCGATGTAGATCCAGATCGAACGGCATTGGGTGAAGAAGTAGTCGCTTGCCGAGAGCTCTTTCATCCCGAAGCCTGCGGTGTCTGCCGATTGCAGGATGTTCCATACGAACACGCCACCGGCTGCCGCGACCAAGGTGATCGGCGCGTAAAGACGCCAGTTGGCCTTGAATCCCCCGTCATGATTGAAATATACATCGGTGAGCAAGAGCAACACCGGTAGCGTTACCGCGTACTCTTTCGAAAGGCAGGCCGCGCCAAAAAGCACAAGTACAATGGCGGAAGTTCCAAACCCGATCACGTTCGTTTTCCGATAGAGGAACACGACAAAGGCCGCAAAAAAGAAGAACACAGTCAGGTTCTCAGACCGTGACGCGACGTAGGAAACAGCTTCGGTGTTCAAAGGATGCACCAGGAACACGGCTCCGGTGAAGGCTCCGAGCCATGCTGAGTTGGCGAGTCTACGAATCGCGAATCCCAGCAGGATGGCGTTCAGCGCATGCAGCAAAACATTGACGATGTGATAGGAACCGGTCTCAAGTCCGCTGGCCTTGAAGTTCATCCAATAGGACGCCATGAGAAAGGGGCGCACGCCCTTGATCCAGGCCGAAAAAGGAGCGTTCTCGTAGTTTGCCATGCGGAACGGCAGATACTGGTCGTCGTAAACAAAGGGTCCGTTGAGCGACGGTGAATAGATGACGAACGCAACCACAATGGCCGCGGCTGTGAGGATCCAGGCCCAGGGAAGGGGCCTAGTTTCCGTTACTGTTTTTGACTTTTTCATCGAGTGAGCGGATGTGGAATTCGAGGATCGCCACACGTTGGGCCAGTGCAATGTTGGAATCTTTGAGGTCCGAAATTCGGACTGTGAATCGATAGAAAACCGCCATAAACACGGCAAAAACGATAAGCATCAGCGCCAGCGGACGGTCGGGCAGACCGAGCATACGTTGCAGCCAGAGGGCGGGTCCCGGCCAAACGGAAAATAGAAACAACGCGGCACATGCGCCGAGCCAGGCGACAGAGTATTCGGGCCGGATCCGCTGGCGGCGCAACGACAGGAACACAACCAGCATCAGCAGCAGGCTGACGACGTTGACGAGTTGGATCAGTCTTTCCATGGCGTCCTGGTTAGGATACCGCCCGTTTTCTGAGGATGTTCACCAGCACGCCAAGCAGCACATGAATCATGTAACGGAACGACTTCATCGGGGTGATCGTGCTCTGTCCGGCCATGCGGTCGCGGAAGATGCACTCCACCTCTTCGAACTGGAATCGCTTGCGCTGCAGCACGACCAGCGCTTCGATTTCCGGGTACTCCAGCGGAAAGCTATGGCTGAAAACCTTCAACGCCTCGCGGTTCACGGCCACGAATCCCGACGTCGGATCGTGCACGGCCTTGCCCAGAATCGGTCGCAAAACCATTCGAAAAAGCATAATCCCCAAGCCACGAGGGACACTCGAATACTCGCCGCCACCTTCGGAATAGCGGGATCCGATGACCATCTGCACGTTCTTCTTTTGCAGCACTTCGAGCAAGCGCGGGATGTCTGCGGGGTTGTGCTGTCCGTCGCCGTCGACGCGCGCGACGTAGTCGAATCCAAGCTCGTAAGCGAGCTTGTATCCGGCTTGGACGCAGCCTCCGAGTCCTAAATGATGGGGCAGTGGCAAAACCTGCGCGCCAGCTTCGCGAGCAGCGGCCTTGGTTTCATCGAGCGAGCAGTCGTCGATTACCAGCACCGGTGCTCCGGGAACCGCGGCCTGCACCTCGCGAATCACCGTGCGGATCGCGCCCTCTTCGTTGAAGGCCGGAATGATCACCAAAAGCTTCACAGCGAAGCCACCTGTTTGGATGTGATCCGGTAAGCGGACAAAAGCCGTGAGAATTGTTTTGGCGCGAGTCTTGCCCGGACCTCGATTGCACGGCGCTGTTTCCACAATTGGGGCAGTTCGAACAAAGCATCTTTCCAGGCGCGGATCGCGATTTTCGCGAGGCTCTCGCTGCCTTTGTATTGCGCGGCCGCGCCTTCTCTCATCTGCAGATGCCACCGATAGCGGTTCGCGGAATGAAATGGCGACAGAAAAAGGTCGCGCAGAGGAAAGTTGCGCACGATGGTTCGCAAACGATTCCTCTCCACATAGTATGCCTTGAGAGCGGAGGTTCCGCCGCCTGAGGAATGGGAATAGCGATGCTCGACAACGGCCGTAGGCGCGTACACGCATTCCCAGGCGTTGCGGCGGGCACGCAATCCGAGGTCGGTGTCCTCGCAGTAGAGGAAATAGGATTCCTCGAACAATCCGATCTCGTCGAGCATCTCTCGGCGATACAACGCGGCGCATCCGCTGGGGAACAGCGTCTCTGCACTGGCACTGAATTCACCGGCCTCGCGCCCTTGCCCGCGCTGTTTCGAAGTGCCGTCGGGCGCGATGAGCAGGCCGCCGGCGGAATCGATGGTAGTGGATCCCGCACGCAGGATCATAGGCGCGCACATGCCGATCTCACGCCGCTGTTCAGCGGCAGTCAACAACTGTTGAAGGCACTCCACATGCAACGTAGTGTCGTCGTTGAGCGCAAAAATCCAGTCGGCTTCGGATTCGCGGATCCCAACGTTCACGCCGCCGCCGTAACCGGCGTTTTCAGGGTTTGCGATGACGCGTACTGCATCCTTAAACCGGGAGGCGCGGTCTTGCGCGCTATTGTCCACGACGATCACTTCGAATTCCCGCGCGTCGAGTGTCTGTTGTCGCAGGCTCTCCATGCAGGCATCCAAAGCATCATCGGCCGCGAGCGTTGGAATGACGACCGAGATTTTCATACCATTTCAAATTTGCTGTGGCGGATCCGATGCAGGCAACGTCTGGGCAGCCATCGCCGTTGAGATCCGCAATCTCGCAGCCTGCAGCCGCAATGCCGCCATTGTCCAGGGTCTCGCGGATCCACTTGCCCCTATTTTGACGGTATAAATATACGCTGCGTCCCTGGCCGCGATATCCGGCGAGGATCTCGCTTTTGCCGTCGCCATCGAAGTCCGCGGTTAGTAAAACATGTCCATCTACTAGTTGGTCTTCGATTACTTGACGCCTGGGATTGTAGACGACAACCTGATTGCCATGCCACGGTTCGAGCGACGCGTACCAGCCTTCGCCCGGTGCGATTTCGCTGGATCCGGAGCGAGGCCACGGCGCCGGATCTCCGGCCGCGATCTGCGTTCGCTTCCAACTCTTGCCGGTCCATTCATAGCGATGAATGCCCTTCAAGCTCGACGTCAAAATCACGTCCTGCTTCGATTTCCACCTGCCGACCCACAACCCATGCACGACGCCTTCATCCTCGTTGGAGATGACCTCGCGCTTCCATTCCCCTGGGCGATAGAGGACCAGCGGCGTGCGATCGCGATAGTCTGGGCCGACAGCTTTCGCGCCAGTCAGAGGCGCATTGATGAACACTATCCTGCCGTCGATGCGGGCCGCCCGAATGCGATGCGAAGTGGTGAGGCGATCGATTTCACGCACCTTCCACGGCTGCGACGGATCGCCATCGTGCGTCAACAGTGAAACGATTCCGATGGATCGAGCGGCTTCGTTCTGGAACTCGTGCGCGATGACGATTTCGGGAATTCTGTCGCCGTCAACATCCGCCGCGGCGAGGTTGATCATTCGGTTCAAGCCCGTCGCCAGAACGTGCCGCTTCCATGAGGGACCCTCGAACCAGACAAGTTCGCTCATGCCAGACGCCAAAGCGATGAGATCGATCTTGCCGTCTCCATTCACGTCTGTCGCGGTGACCTGATAGCCTCCGCGCAATCCCTCCGCAATGGAATGCTCGCGAAAGGCCAACGGTTCGAGCGCCGCCATCGATATAGCCAAACAGGCCAGGATCATCGTTCCCAGCTTACAATGATCCATATGCGAGGCATTCTCATTCTGGCTGCGGCGTGTGGCATCCTTGCCGCGGAGACGCCTAGGAAAACGCGTCTAGCCAACCTGAAGCAGTTGACCAATGGCGGACAAAACGCCGAAGCTTACTGGTCGCCGGACGGCAAAAAACTGGTGTTTCAATCCACCCGCGAGCCTCACGCTTGCGATCAGATCTACGTGATGAATTCCGATGGAACCGACCTGCACATGGTGTCCACCGGCAAGGGCGTCACCACTTGCGGATACTTTCTATCCGATAACAAGAATGTCGTTTTCGCTTCCACGCATGAAGCTGGCGACTCGTGCCCCGCGCGTCCCGATCGCACCAAAGGCTATGTCTGGGCGGTTTACGAGGGCTTCGATATCTACCGCGGCTCCGAAAAGGGCGGCGCACTCACCAAGCTCACCAACACCCCCGGATACGATGCGGAAGCGACCGTGAACTGGAAATCCAAGAAGATTCTTTACACCTCGCTCGCGAGCGGAGACCTCGATCTGTGGACGATGAACGAAGACGGTAGCAACAAGAAGCAGATGACGAAGTCGGCCGGCTATGACGGTGGTGCGGTGTTCAATCGCGCGGGCAAAAGCATGGTTTGGCGCGCCAATCATCCCGGTGGTCCGGATCTCATGAAGCGCTACAAAGAACTGC
>CAZCPL010000105.1:9078-18311 GCA_964500255.1 uncultured Solibacteraceae bacterium
GAACCTCACGACGCCGATGAAGATGGAAATCTTCGTCTCCGACGCCAAGGGCATGAAGCCGAAACAGATCACGAATGTCGGCTGCGCGGCGTTTGCGCCGACGTATTCGCCCGATGGCAAGAAGATCGTGTTCGCCTCCAATCAGCACAACTGCGACGGACGAAAGTTCGAGCTATTCATGATGAACACAGATGGATCAACCGTCGAGCAGGTCACCGACTTCGGCGGTTTCACTTCGTTCCCTGAGTTTTCCCCGGATGGTAAGAAGCTGGTCTTCGCGTCCGACAAGGGTGCCAAGGGCCGCTATGAGTTCAACATTTTTGTCGCCGATTGGGTGAACTGAATGTTTGGCCGCGGTTGTGTCGCGCTTCTCTCGATACCTCTGACGGCGCAAGTGCTTTCCGTGATGCCTTCGTCGTTCCATGTTTCCGACGGCGAACGCATCGACGTCGGCTTCCACAGCGAAAGCTCGCTCGCGTTGGATCGACTGCGCGATGCCACGATACACACTGGCAAGCTGCAGTACAACGTCACCAATCTCCGCATGGTCGGCGATCATGTCAGCGGCGATGCGCGGATGCCTGCAAAAGGCACATTGGTGATCACCGCCCGAACGCTGCCGAACGTGGTTGACCGGGAACTGCGAAGCCAGCCTGGCGAGAGCGCAAAGCCCGGCAGAGAACTTGCCAGTCAGTACGCGAAGGCGCTTGTGCGTTCCGGCATCGGCGACGCCACTTACGCAAAGCCGGTGGGATTCGTCATCGAACTCGTTCCCGAGAACGATCCGTTTTCACTCAAGGTCGGCGACCGGCTGCCAATGCGCCTCTTCTGGAAAGGCAAGCCCGCTCACGGCTTGATGGTCATGGCCACGCACCCGGGTTCGGCTGAGAGCTACGCCGTTGGACTCACCGATTCTGAAGGGCGCGTGTACGTGACACTGAATGCGTCGGGAAAGTGGCGCTTGCATGCCATCGCCATGGAGCGCTGTGCCGATGAGCAGAAAGCCGATTGGGAAAGCTATTGGGCCTCGCTCACTTTTGAGATAAGATAGCGCCCATATGCGCCGTTTGATCCATGTCGTTCTGCTCAGCCTGATCGTTGCCTCCGTGGCGGGTGTGATGCCCGCCCAACAACCTCGCAAGAAGAAAAAACTGCTCGCTATTGGCTCGGTACAGGGCTTTCAGCACGATTCCGTTTCCAACGGACTCGCAACCATGTGGAAGCTTGGTCAGGAATCCGGCTTGTGGGACACCTACATCCGCACCGATACCCAACTGATCACCAAGAAGAACATCGGCAAGAACGCGAAGACGCTCAACTACTTCGACGCCGTATTCTTTTACACCACTGGCGAACTGGCGATGACGGACGATCAGAAGGCCGATCTGCTCTCGTTCGTTCGCGACGACGGCAAGGGATTCATTGGCGGCCATTCCGCGATCGACAGCTTTTACAAGTGGCCCGAGTATGGCGAGATGATCGGCGCGTACTTCGATAATCATCCGTGGAATCAGTTTCAGGCCCCGATCTTGGTTGAGGACAACGAGCATCCGATCACTCGGCATCTACCGAAGAAGTTTTACATCTACGACGAGATCTATCAGCCTTCGAAGGAATTCTCACGCGAGAAATTGCGCGTCCTGATGCGTCTGGATCCAACGGAAGTGGATTGGGAACGCAAGGGCGTGAAGCGCGCCGATAAAGATCTCGCAGTGGCGTGGGTGAAGAAGTATGGCAAGGGACGTGTCTTCTGGTCGACGTTTGGACATCGTGAAGAAGTGTGGGAGCGACCGGATATCCAAAAGGTTTATCTGGAGGCTGTGAAGTGGGCCATGGGCTTGACCGAGGGCGATGCCACGCCTCGTCCGATGCCTCAGTAAAGCAGTGCCAGCGCCGCCATAACAACGCAGAGTGGCGTGTAAACTCGCGTATCCCAGTAGGCGAACTCCGTGTTTCGGATTCGCTTCAAGAATCCGCAGTAGCGAAATTCCCCAACGGCTCGCAGAGCGAAAGCGAGCGCCATTGCGTACATCAGCCAATGGCGAAAGTCGCCGAAAACCACACGGGCTGAGATCGCGGCCGCGAACAGCAAGAGTGCCGCCACCGCGAGAGTCACGACTGGACCCGGAACGAAGATCGGCTGCCCATCTGCAAGCTTTGGTGTGACCTTGTCTGCCGCCCACGTTCCCCCGGCAGCCCAATAAATGTGAATCACCGCGAGCACAGTCAAGATCGCCGCAAGGATCATTTCTTCTTTGCCGTCTTCTTGGCGGGCATCGCGTCGGGATCCGCCTTCAAGACCTGCGCCATTAGCTTCGGTGCCCCTGGCAGGCCTTGCCTTTCCCGTGCGACCGACAGCGCATAGGCCGCGAAGAGTCTGGCCCTGAGCAGTGAGATCTTGCTTAGGGTGTTGAGGCCTGTGAGCGGCGTTGCATGCACGTCGCGATAAAGCCGCTCCAGATCCGCCAGCGACGGGATCTCCGCTTCGAGCGGCGCGGACAGCGTCAGAGAATCCACCGCAAGCACGCCACGAACGTTGCGCGAGAGTCCGTCGTCGTGTTCCGATTCACGCATCGCTTCACCCGCAAGCTTCGCTCGGCGCACCAGCGCACCGAGAAACTGCGCGGCATCGCCGGTTTCCGCCGCCTGATTGATGAGTGTCTGCCCTAGGCGAACTTTCAAGAGCGGATTGTTGGTCCGCTCGATCCCCTCTTCTAGAACTTTGACGGATTCTTCGAAGCGTCCCAAATAGCGGAGGGCATGTCCGAGGTATCCGATTGCGGAAGTACTGCCCGGGTCCGCCTGCAGGATCTCCCTTGCCGTGTCGTGCAACCGCGCCCAGTCTCCGCGCATTTGATAGGCACGCCCGAGTTGCTTTTTTGCGTCGAGATCTTTGGGCTGGTTCCTTAACTGGACCCGCAGGCGATCGATCTCCTTTCCCAGACCATGTTTGGCGAAAAAGGTTTCGCTGGGAAAGATCACCTGCCGGTTTTGTCCGAGAAAGCGCTCGAACGACTGCTCGAAACGCATGATAAACAGCTTGTGGAGCGAGGATTTCCACCGAAGCGTCGCGAACTTCTCCAGCACGCCGAAGAGCCTTGCCACTCGGGGATAAGCATCTTCGCGCAACTCGACATCGCGCAGGCTCGACAGGAACTGCGCGGTTTCCCGATCGGCTTCCGCGCGGATTCGGTCATTGATGTTCTGAAAAAACATCAGCGGGATGCCCATGCGGGTGCCTTCCCAGAGGCCCTTCACCAACTCGGCGGATGCTTGCGTAAACCGAACCTCTTTGGGCTGCAGGCTATGTTCCGGTTCCACCAGGCCGCGCGTGACTAAGTCTTGGATCCATTCGCGAACCGGTGGTGGATCCAACCGCAGGCGCAGATCGTCGAGCGAGAGCCCGACCGTGTCGTCGGTCTTCAGCCGTTCACGGATGACGTGAGGCTTGTATCCAACGTCGCGAAAGAGATCGCGGATCTCTTCGAGGTTGAGCCGGTGCTTGTCCTGTGCGAGCTTTACGAGTTGCAGCAGTTCCACATTGGACTTCGCATAGAGCGCCGAAGTCCGGCTGACGCGCACAGGCTGTGGCAGCACATTGCGCCGCAAATAGTAGTGAATGGTCTGGCGATGCGTCTTCGATTGTTCCGCTAAGGCGCGGATCGTCAACAGGTCGGGGTTGCCTCGATGCATGCTGTCTAGCTTTCGTCAATAACTTGTTGAGCGGACTATACAAGAGTAGCTTATGCGGTTCGGGCGGTGGCCAGCCAGTCGGCGAGTTCCTTCTTGAGACGTTGGAAGTTCTCCGGATACTCCCCTTGGATTGGGCGCCGCTCTCGTGGATCTTCCCTGACATTGAACAGGTTCGGATTTCCGCCGATGTCGAGAAGCTTGAAATCACCTCGCATGGCGGCCGCCATGTTTACGCCTTCTGTTTTGAACTCCCAGAACACGGTGCGGTCCGGTGCTGGCGCTTTTCCGGCCCATACATCGAGCATGTTCACCCCGTCAACCTCGGGCCTTGCCGATCCGCCACTGGCGGCGGCAAGAAACGATGGAAAAACATCGATGTTGTTGACGATCGCATCCGAACGTTTGCCCGCGGAGACCTTGCCAGGCCAGCGAACAATACCGGGCACGCGGATGCCACCCTCTTCGAGACTCCGCTTGTGGCCGCGATAAGGTGCATTCGAATCGTGAAACCACGAAGCGCCTTTGTTACCGGACTCGAACGTCGCACCGTTGTCGCTGGCGAAGACGACGAGCGTGTTGGATGCCATCCCCAGATCGTCCAGCGCCTTGAGCACCCGGCCGACGCTGGCATCGAAGCGGCGGATCATCGCGGCGTACCGTGCGTTGTATGGCTGTGAGGGATCTTTCTCTTTGAACTTTCCTTCGTAAAACTTGACGTCCTCTTCAGGCGCTTCGATCAGAAAGTGTGGCTCGGTGAACGATAGGTTCAGGTAGAACGGCTTGTCCCGATGGTTGCGGAAAAACTGAATTGCCTCGTCGGCGATGATGTCGGAACTATATCCCTTCACTGCAACTTCATCGCGGCCCCGAAAAAGTGTCTTGGGGAAATGTTCCCAGGCATGTCGCGCATCAAGATAGCCGAACGTCGAATCGAAGCCTTGGTCCAGGGGATGTGTGAATCCCCCACCTGGCAGATTGCCATGATGCCATTTGCCGATGAGCGCACTCGTGTATCCAAGCGGTTTCAAGGCTTCTGCAATCGTTACTTCGGAAGTGGGCAGATCGGTGGAATTGGTTCGAACGGTGTTGTGGATCCCGTATTTGCCTGTCATCACAGCGGCTCGCGAGGGCGCACAAAGTGGACATGCCGTGTACCAGCGATCGAAAACCGTACCCTGCGCCGCGAGACGGTCGAGATGGGGAGTCTGCCATTCCTTGCGTCCGTTGAAACCGACATCTGCCCATCCCATATCGTCAGCGAAGAGGAACAACAAGTTAGGTTTGGCTTGGGCTTGCGCGAGGGCGGTAGCGCAGACAGTCTGGAACAGAGTCCGCCGGGTCATAGTCACTAGCCGATTATACAAGCGGCTACCATGGGAATCATGCCTTTGAAACTTACCGATAGTACGCTCAACGCTGCGGTCCAATCGCTCGATGGTTGGACGATTGCCGACGGCAAACTCCACAAAGAGTTCGTTTTTGCGGATTTCGTTCATGCCTTCGGATTCATGGCGACGGCCGCAATCGCCATCGAGAAGGCGGATCATCATCCAGAATGGTGCAATGTCTACAACCGCGTCCGGGTCGATCTGACCACGCACGACGCCGGCGGCATCAGCCAAAAGGATCTCGACTTGGCCAAGTTGCTCGATTCTTTCGCTAAAAAACTGCAATGACCTACTATCTACTTGCACTCTTCACCGTATCGTCGCTCTTCGCACAAGCCACATTTTCCGGAGCCGAAGCCATCGATGCCCAGATGCGCGACGCGGTCGACTCAGGCCTGATTCCCGGTGGCGTCGTCATCGTCGGCCAGGGGAATCACATCCTTTATCGCAAGGCGTATGGCAACCGCGCGCTGTTTCCGGCCATGCTGCCGATGACCGAGGATACAATCTTCGATGCTGCCTCGCTGACCAAGGTCGTCGCGACCACGACAGCGATCGCAAGACTTTTCGAGCAGGGCAAGATCCGGCTGGCGGATCCCGTCACAAAGTATCTGCCGGAGTTTCAAGGCGGCAAAAGTACAATTACCGTTCGCGATCTGTTGGTGCATTTTTCGGGTTTGCGTCCCGATGTGGATCTGGTTCCGAAATGGAGTGGCTACGAGACAGGCATCGAGCTCGCGCTGATCGATAAGCCAACTTCCTCGCCCGGAACGCGGTTCGTCTACAGCGATATCAACTATCTGCTGTTGGGAGAAATGGTTCGCACGATCAGCGGCATGTCGCTCGCCGACTACGTGAAGACCCAGGTATTCGAGCCGCTGGGGATGCGCGATTCCGGATACAACCCCGGCGCCGCCTTGCGCGATCGCATTGCGCCCACAGAGATTGAAGAAAATAACACGCCTTGGCACGGAATCGTTCATGATCCGACGGCACGTTACATGGGGGGCGTCGCAGGACACGCGGGCTTGTTTACGACAGCCGATGACCTGGCGAAGTTCGCGCAGATGATGCTCGGTGGCGGCAAGGGGATTTTGAGTCCGCTGACGATTCAACGGTTCACGACGCCCAACTCTCCCCCGGGTCAACCGATTCTGCGCGGTCTCGGCTGGGACATGGAGTCTCCATTTTCAGCGAATCGTGGCGAACTCTTCCCCGTTGGATCTTTCGGCCACACGGGATTTACCGGGACTTCGCTTTGGATGGATCCGGCAACCAAAGCCTATGTGATCGTTCTCACCAACTATGTGCATCCGAAGCGCGGAAAGAATATCTCGGGGTTACGGGGAAAGATCGCTACGATCTCGGCTGCGGCGCTGGGTGTCGACGCGCCGGGTCTGACGATTGCCGGATACAACGAAACCATGCCGGCCGGCGTGCGCCGAGTGGTTGCCCGTAACGGCCAGGTGCAGACCGGGCTCGATGTTCTGGTGAGCCAGAAATTTGCGCCACTGCTCCGCAAACGGGTTGGTTTGATCACCAATCACACAGGATTTGACAGCGATGGCAATCGGAATATCGACTTGATGAAGAACGCTGGCGTCAATCTCGTTGCCATCTTTTCCCCGGAACATGGAATTCAGGGCAGGCTCGATGTGGAAGAAGTGGACGATACGCGTGACGAGGCTTCAGGGGTCAAGGTCTGGAGCCTTTACCAACCCAGGAAGCGCAAGCTTCCAGCGGAATTGGCGAAAGACCTGGATGCCATTGTTTACGACATCCAGGATGTGGGCGCGCGTTTTTACACCTATTCGTGCACTCTTCTCTATGCAATGGAAACCGCAGCCGCACTGAAGATTCCCTTCTATGTGCTGGATCGGCCGAATCCGATTACCGGTTCGATGGTGGATGGCGCAATGATGGATCCAGCCCTGCAAAGCTTTATCGGCTGCTTCGAGATGCCCACTCGCCACGGCCTCACTTTTGGCGAACTCGCCACCATGGCCGACGCCGAGCGCAAAATGGGCGTCGATCTCCGCGTGATTTCGATGAAAGGCTGGCAGCGCGGCGATTGGTTCGATTCCACCGGACTCGCCTGGGTGAATCTTTCCCCCAATATGCGCGGCCTGAATGCGGCTTTGTTATACACCGGTGTGGCCATGCTCGAAGCGCAAAAGACGTTCTCGGTCGGGCGGGGAACCGACGCGCCGTTTGAGCAGATCGGTGCCGACTGGATCGAGGGACGACAGTTGTCGGCCTATTTGAATACACGCTTTATTCCTGGACTTCGTACCTATCCAACGAGCTTTCAACCCGCTTCCTCGAATTTCGAAGGCAAGTTAATCTCCGGTGTCCGGTTTGTGATTACAGATCGCGAGGCGTTCAACCCAGCCCGGCTCGGCCTCGAAATAGCGGCGGCGCTGCAGAAGCTGTATCCGGCGAAACTGGATTTGGACGTAAACAAGCGTCTGATCGGAAGTCAGTCGGTGGTGGATTCCCTCAAACGAGGGGACGACCCGAGGGTAATCTTTGAGCGAACAGAAGGCGAAAAAGAAAAGTATCTGGCGCGCCGCGCCAGGTTCCTGCTCTACAAGTAACCCTAAAACAAAAACCGCAACGACTCTGAGCAGTCGCTGCGGTTTCTGAAGTCTTGAAAATTAGCCCGCTGTTAGGCCGTAACCGCTGCCTTCGGCTTGTTTTTGCTGCCTGGGGGGCGGCCACGCTTCCGCTTCACTTCTCCCGTCGATGCTACGGGAGTCGATGCGGAACTACCGCTGTTGCTGCTTTTACCCATCCATGCTGGCGGACGCCCACGGCGCTTGCCGCGGCCCCTGGCCAGCCGTTCCAGTGTCATGATCGCTTCTTCGAGCTGTTGACGTTCTTGGCGAAGCTCCGCCAGAACTTTTGATACGTCCATTCTGAACTCCGTCTGCAGCTACGTGGAACCACGGTCTGATTCCGTCGTGCCGAGGATCCCCTCTAGGCCCATCATTTACGAACTTCCGCAGGAAACTTTCGTGACCCGCTCGCGCATTTGACTGCGCGAACAAAAGACCGGCACCCGGAAGAGTCCCTTCCTTTATACACGATTTGAAAACACAATTCAAGAGTCTGTTCCGTTCTCAGAACAGGAAGACGCTGGAATGCGCGGCTGAATTGGTATTTTAGGGGTGACTCGTTTCCGCAGCCCTCCGGAATTTTCGATTCCAGTGGCGGTAGAACGGCACGCCCAGTAGGATGATGCCCAATCCAAGCACCGATTCACGCGGAGATTTGAGTAACGTCGCACCCAATAGAACCACTGCAGTGGCCACAAATAACCCTGGCACCCACGGGTAGCCCAGCGCACGATACCCTCCGTCGTTCTTTGGATACCTGGAACGTAATACGAAAACACTCGCCGCCGCCATCGCATAGAGAATCCAACTGGAAAAGATCACCGATGTAAAAAGTTCTTCATACCTGCCGCTCAAAACCAGTACGCAAGCCGTGACTGTGAGAATCCAAATGGCGGACGCGGGGGTGTGGAATCGAGGATGGATGTTGCCGGCGGAAGCGAAAAACAGGCCGTCTCTCGCCATTGCAAACGGAATCCTGGATCCGCCCAATACGGTTCCATTGAGTGCGGCAAACATCGAAATCATGGCCGCGACGCTGACGATTCCCGCTCCTGTCGCTCCTACCGCCTTCCGCATCATTTCCGCCGCGATGCGGTCGCTGCCAGCCGCTTCCGCCGGCGACAACACAAAGAAGTACGCGGCGTTTGCCGCCAGGTAGATGGCAATGATTCCGAGGATGCCACCGATTAATGAGCGAGGCATGTTCCGCTGCGGATCCCGCACTTCGCTGCCCACCATGACGATGGTATTCCACCCGTCATACGCCCACAGAGCAGCCACCAATGCCGCAAAGAATCGTAGAAATGCCCCGGAATTGCTCTGGACCACGACCGCTCCTCGATAGTTATCCACCTCTCCGTGCCCGGCGATGAATCCCACCGCGATCACTCCGAGTATGAGCGCTACTTTGATTGCGGTCAGTGCGATCTGCACCCCGGCTCCCAATCGGACTCCCAAAGTATTGAGTATTCCCAAAATACACAACACGCCGATGGCAAGTATCTGCCCATAACGGATTTCCAGCGGTTTCCAC
>CAZCPL010000106.1:0-4261 GCA_964500255.1 uncultured Solibacteraceae bacterium
CTTCGGAGGCGGTATCTTCACCGACCTGATGGGCCACTATATTGACGTTGTCCACTGGTTCCTCGATCTCGACCATCCGGCAATGGCTACCAGCATCGGCGACCATTTCGCAACGAAGGGTCTTTGGGAAACGCCCGAGACGGTCCAGACCTTGCTCCGCTATCCGTCCAGCGACTTGCAGGTCTACTTCGAAGGCACTTTCGTCAACGCGCGCAATGCCGCCATGCTGGAGTTCATGGGACGGGACGGTACGCTTTATATGGATCGCGGACGCTACGAGTTCCATCCGGAAGTGAAGCGTCCCACCTACAATCAACCGCCTGAGCCAAGCAAGTTCGAGTACACGGAATGGGTGTTGGGCAAAGGACCGCGAGGCGCGGACTTCTACGACAACCCGAACGGCGAGGTGTTGCATCTGGCCAACTGGGCCGAGTGTATGCGGACGCGCAAAGAGCCCAACGCACCGGTGGAGGCTGGCGTGTCGTCCGCATCGGCGGCGCATATGGCCAATCGCGCGCTGCGGACCGGTCAGGTTGCGTACTGGAGTTAACCTGGAAACCGGAGTGGAATCGCGACTCGCAGGGAAGTTCTCGCTGTGGCGTGCGCACCATTGGTGCCCGCCATGGCCGCAGGCCAGCCGCAGCCCATCCGGCTGGGGAACAGTGCCGCTTACTGCCCGTCGGCGAAAAGTGCCGATAGCGATAACACACCCGCCATCCGAGCCTCCGCCTGCATGCGGAAAGCAAGCCCATACATCAACGAACTGAATCGCACGCACTTCGCGTCTTGCGAAGAGGACTCGACTCTCGACGCTCACATTACAAGGCTTAATCGAGCGTTTCCCGCCGCGCCTGGTTGGTGACCTTGGCGGGATTCGCCACGTAACATCTTGCCCTTATATGAAGCAGCCCGCTAGCCGATGGAGGGGAGTTCGTATCACTTGCGGCGGATGCGGCTGAGCTTGGCGTTTGCCTCGTCGGCACCTGGGCCATTTGAAGCGCTCGACCGCAGGGGCCCAAGTGAGACTGGCCCGGCCGACCTCGCGGCGAATATTCACCAACTGGCAAACGACGGTCGAGCGGTGGCCAATTTCGATATCCGCGTTCGGCAATTTACGCGAGCGGATGCACTCGATGAAATTGTGGACGTGCGGCGTGCTCTCCCCCGGACCCTCTTTGGTAGGATCCGGCGCCGCAGCCTCGTGGTCGACGGGATCCCGATTTCGCAGGCGAGCCGAAATCTATAAGTCATTCCTGCCTCAGGACGTCTGCTAGGTTGTTTCGAGAGCGGCGGAGGATAGCGATCAGGGTAGTAGCCAAAAACGCCAGTCCAATTGATCCAAGGGTGAGCCATGCGGATTTCAATGAGATATCGAGGACCACATCGGTGGACTCTGTCACGATACGTGCGGCCAGCGCGAAGAGCAAGCACGCAGCAGCGATTCCAGCACACAGGGCACGGAGTAATGGCGAGACAACAAACCCGAAGAGATGCAGTCCGGACCCACCCAGGGCTTCCCGGATCGCAATCGATTTTCGTTGCGAGCGAATCAGAAAGTGTGTGGAGAACACTACGGCGGCAAGGCCCGCGAGAAGGGCGAGCGCGGCGAACGACCCCAGGGCTGCCGATTGGACCCTCGATCGACCGAGCATTCCGTTCAACTCCCGGTCGACGACCACTCCTGCCAGTTGAGCCGCAGGCCACCGTTGCGACAACGAAGAAATGGCGGCTTCGATAGACTTGGCAGGGTTGTTCGATATTGGCCTGAAATAGAAATTCCAGCCGTTAGAATAATCGCAAACAAACATTGCCGGCGGTGCCTGCGGGTTTGGGCCAAACGCTGAGTCCCCGACAACCCCCCGAAGTCGGAACCATGATTGCTGCGTCGGGTCCTGAATCGCCCAATTGCGGTAGGATTCGACGGGCACTTTGATTTGTCTAAGCAGCGCCTGATTGATAAGGGCGGTTCGACCGCGCTCGGGTTCAGAGTTGCCGGGCAGCCTTCACCGGCGACGATCGCCACTTTTAGCAATTCGAAGTAGCCAGGCGCTACAATTGCGGATCGAATTTGAGTCTCAATCGGTTCTACGCCAGCGGGGCCAAGCAATCGCACTTGAGTTGTCCCCGTTTGCTGCACCACAATGTCCGGATAGGAAGCGGACACCAGTTGCTTGGCCGCCAGAGGTTGCAGCATCGCCTTCGCATCTTCGAACAATCCATGCGACCGGCGGCGAAACTCTTCGAGAGAGTTCACCGTTGCCAAGTCTTTTCCATCCATCGGGAAGTACAGATAAATTCTCACGAGATCCGCTGGATCACCCATCAACCGTGAACGTTCCAACCGCAGAAGTGCGTTCTGAGAACCAACGGCCAGGAACGCCAGCAATAGAGCGCTACCAGTACTGATGGCAACGAGAAACGAGCGTGGGCCAAGACCACGCTCCGCAACATCGCGGCGGAGTGCCTGATCGGCCAAGCTCACAGCGGCAAAAGCCTAGAAAAGCGCCTTGATCACAACCACAGGAAGCAGAATCATGGCACCCTTGAGCCATGCCGTCATCCCAAGTTCGACGTCGAACGGAATCGCCTCGTCGGGTAACGAAATCCAGGAATTGAGGTTGAGGCTTGCGCTGGCTTGGGTGAGGATCGCGGATGTCAGGATTCCCACGACGGCTGGAAACAACGATTGCCTCAGGCTCAGAATCGCAAGTGAACCGAGGCTCGCGCCAAGCGCCCGGCGCGTGGCAAGTTCCCGCTGCATCGCTAGTTGTTGATCGCGATAGGATGTCCACAAAGCCGCGCAGATCATTGCAGCGAGAAGCCCAAGAGTCGAGACCACGATCGCGCCGGCTGACCGCCAAGGCCCAATCGTGATGGCGAGGGTCTCGACAAAACCATCCTCGCGGCTGCTCTTGAACGGAAAAACGGTAAACGACTCCACCAGCGCGCTATCCAAAGAAACGCCCGCCGTAGCCGCGGTTTGCAGTGCAACGGCATAGTATGGTCGGATATCCGCGCGAAGCCAAGCTGCGGTTGGCGGGATCGTCAGATAAAGATCCGCGCCAATGCCAGCCATGCGAAGCATTGCGCTTTGCCTTGCGGTAAGCACACCTCCGATTCGCACTCGCTGGTCCCCAATGGAAATCGTTGGCCATGGATCGGCGTGATTATTGGGATCAAGACCCAGGAGAACGGCCAATCGGGGTGGCACGAAGTTCACGGATCCAAGCGGCAATTGTGTCGAAGCCGTTTCCTTAGTCAGCAGGGAATCGAACAGCCTCCAAGCCTCGGAGTCAAGGCTGGCGATCGATACGTTCATCCTGCGAGTGCCTGAAATGGCGAGCGAAGTCGTGAGTTGGTAGGCACCAATTTTTACGCCGCGAGATCGAAGCCACTCAATCTGCGCACCCGGTAGCGAGGCTAAGCTCGGAGTTTTGTTGTTCCGATTCGATACCAGGGTTCGAAGCGGTTCCAACTCAAGCCGAATGCGGTAATCGACCGATAGCGATGATAGAACAAAGCTGATCGCTGTCAGAATGCACGAAAGTGCGCTGAAAAGCGCGATCGTACTGAGTTGTAGGCCTCGCCTGTTTGAGATTCGTGACATTTTCCTGTTTATAACAGTTTCGCAGGCTCGCCGAACTCCAGACGAACTATGCCACTTAACGTGTGAATAGCGGCGGCGGCGTCCGTACGCCGCCCGCCGCCCATGATCCGCTTTTTGTTGCTTCGTCTAGTGACAGGACGCGTTACATCCGGGACCCGGACAGTCGCATCCGCATGAATTCCTACAGCCACTGCCCGAACTGTTGCAACTCCCCCAGCAAAACTTCACACCTTCCTGTGCCACAGCAGAACGCACGAATCCGCTCAGCAATCCGATACCCAGAACCAGCAAGGCTCCAAAGGCAATTCGATTCGCTCTACGTATCATATTGTATGGTCTCCTTTGTTTGTTGATATTGAGATCCCGCCACGAGACGAGCCTCTAAAATCCCGAACAGATCACTCCAGACTCCGTTGAATAGATTCAATATCGCGTCCGGTGAGCACTCCGGGAAGCGCTAGATGAATTTTGCCTTCTGGTGTGACAGTGATTGTCTGAGGTGTGAGGCCTGTGCGCCAAGCCGCCTCAGAGAGAGGGTCCAAATCGGCAATAGTCCGGACTTCCATGCTCCGAATCAATCCACCCGACGGACGACCCCTGACTGCGTTGATCACTAGCGTCAAAACACCTCGAGCGGAAGCCCTATTCCTCAGA
>CAZCPL010000106.1:4361-6223 GCA_964500255.1 uncultured Solibacteraceae bacterium
TTGGGAGGAACAACGGCGGCCTCGCGCCAAGCTTGCGCTTGATCGCGAGCAACGCCAAGAGCCCAGTTTTGAATGATATTCGTGCCAATCGACGCGCAAAAAAAACACTCATTACTGTCACCCAAATCTTCATCACTACCGTGTTCTAAACTATTGGAAAGTCTTTGTCAATCAGAATGAGGCCATGTGTCACGGCAAAGTAGAAATGTCCGGTTCCCGGCAAAGTAAGAATGTCCCCTTTTGTCCAAGTGAGTGAAAAATCGCGGTTAGAGGGACAAAGTCTTCGTGGGTTTCTCCGTCACCTCGGAGTTCGGGGTCCCGAAACTCGGTATCGATCCTGGTACCGCACCGCCAGCGTGAGTCGAGTCCTCTTCGCGACGCAAAGTGCGCTCCAATTAGATCGTCAATTTCATCGAGCGTTTCCCGCTGCGCCTACTAGCCGATGGTGGGGAGCTCGTACCCCTTGCGGCGGATGCGGCTGAGCTTGGCGGTTGCCTCCTCGGCACCTGGGCCATTGAAGCGCTCGACCGCAGGGTCCCAGTTGAGACTGGCTCGGCCGACCTCGCGGCAGATGTTCACCAATTGGCAGACGACGGTCGAGCGGTGGCCAATTTCGATATCGGCATTCGGCAATCTACGCGAGCGGATGCACTCGATGAAATTGTGGACGTGCGGTGTGCTCTCCCCCGGACCCTCTTTGGTAGGATCCGGCGCTCCTTGGCGCAGTTCGGGACGGTTGGTCTTGAAGTCGCCGCGCAGGATCTGAAGTTCGCCGTCGGTTCCCTGGAAGATGGCGCCGAGTTGCTGGTGATCATCGATCACTGGCTGCTCAAGCGAAACCTCGGCTCCGCTGGCATAGACGAGCGTGACCTTGCTTTGGTCTCCGAGGAGGAGCTTCACAGGTCCTGTGAGGGAGGTTCCCAGCGCGGCCTGTACCTGATCGAGCGAGTGAGTACCCCAGCCGGTGACACCCCAGGATTGGCCGCCGCCGTCGAAGTCCCAGTAGTTCGACCAGCCGTTGTGGAGATCGGAGTGGTACGCGGCCAGAACTGGTTGCCGGTATCCATCTGCAAGACACCGTCGAGCGAGGCGCTCACCGATGTACTGCGCCCACCATTGGCGGCAACGAAACGGAAGTCGAAGCTCCGCGGCGCCTCGCGATCCGAACTATCGTTTACTCCCGGCAGCAGGCGTAGCATGCCGGCGTAATCGCGGCGCTTGAGTGGAACCTCCTGAAGCTGTTTCGACGTAATCAGTCCGGACCGCTCTCCGCTCTGCAACTGCAAGCGGACCGCGTCGGCCTGCACCGTTGTGGTCTGCACCATTTCACCGATCTTGAGCGTAATCGTCCGCAGAACGAGCCGCTCGGTGGCGGTAAGCACGAGACCGGTTTGCACAAACGTGGTAAAGCCAGAGGCGATTGCCCGAAGGTCATAGGTCCCCGGGCGAAGTTCCGTGACAGTGAAGTCGCCGGAGGGATCGGTCTTGGTCTGCCGGACCTGCGCCGTACCCGTATTCGTGAGTTCGATCACCGCGTTCGGCACGGCCGCCGCGCTCGGGTCGGCAATCGTTCCTGAGATCTGGCCCGTCAGGCCTTATGCGCTTAGTTAGCCGCACCGCAAGCAATGCGACCATCAAAGGTCTTTGCTGGACCGCCATCATATTACGCTCCCTTGGATGGATAGCATATAGTAAACGGCGGAAAGCGACAAGGTGCCGCCTGGTCTGCTCTGGTTGCGCGGGACTCACAGCACGGATGCGAGCGCTTGGAGAACCGCATCGCCCGCAGTGGGGTTGTTCATCGCGAACTTGGCTCTGCCGGTTTTGGGGTTGAACTCAAGAAAGAATTCCGCCTGTTGATT
>CAZCPL010000106.1:6233-18244 GCA_964500255.1 uncultured Solibacteraceae bacterium
ATCATGAGCAGATCCCAACCGGGTTCCGGCAAGTGATCTTTCAATACAAGATCGTTGGCGCGGACCCAACGAAAGCGGAGTTCCTGTCTCTTGGGCTGCGGCGGTGGGATCGCCTTCGCGCCCAATGCAGGCTTGAGGGCGGCGAGCAGTGCCGCTGGACTCGATCCCGGCTCGGGCAGGAATCTGCCGGTTCCCGATTGTGGGGATGGTGTCTGCGGCGGCGAGAGTTCAAGGCGGAACCTGGTTGTTTTGTAAGTGGCGATCCAAGTGCGCTGAGCCGTTGCGGGTGCGAGATCCACGGGGACTTTGATTGCTGCGGCGAAACAGTGTGCAATCACGCAACAGAACGCTGCGCAGAGGAAACGTGACTTCATGCTTCTAAAGTACTGGAGCGAGCGCCTTCAGAACACCGTCTCCATAGTCGGGATCCTTGATTTGATCGAAAACTCCGCCTTGCCAAGAACTGGATTGAGATTGAGATACACCTCGTTTGTCTTTTTCCAGAATACAGTTTCATCATGAACCAGTCTCCGGCAGGGTCCGATTGAAAGCCTCAGCCCGGAACTCGCGACTGGTTTTCGCCCGGCAACGCATAAGTGAAGCTCAACGCCTTCTTGCGAACGTCCAGAGATGGCATGTGCTTGGCATGGAGCGCCAGTTGGAGGCTGGCCACCAATTCGCTCGCATCCGACCCGGGCTCGGCGAAGAACTTACCTTCGTCTGGCCATCCCAAGTCAAATCGAAACTTCGCAGTCTTGCCGTTCCTGGTATGGGTGGCCAGCCATTGACCGCATTCCACTCGCTGGATATCGACACGGACGGAAGAGGAGTCCGGAGCATACACTTCCACTGCTGCAGCCTGAGGCCCGGTTCGATGGCCGCGGTTCACGAGGTTTGCCGTTCCCACTTGACTCGCGTGTAGGCAATCCGGAATCCATGCCGCTCGGCATTGCGTTGCGACGCGCTTCCCGGGGCCGCGCACATCATCGCCAGATCGCAGTCGTGATCGAGAGCATGCTGCATGCGCGCGGCGAGCAGCGCGTATTGGAGTCCGCGACGGCGCATCTCGGGAACGGTGGATGCGCCTGCGAACAAGGCTGTGCGGTTGTGAATCAGCATGTCGCCGGTCGCGCCGGGTTGGCCGTCGATTTCCGCAAGAAAGCATAGCGGATTCACACGAGCGGCGTTAACGGTGCCGAGATCGCGCAGGAAATCCATGAGATCCGGCTGCTCGCGAGCCCATCCGCGCGCGGCCGTATCCGCCCAGAGTTTGCCTTCCGTCTTTGCATCGACAATGCGCACTCGAATCGCCGGATCGGCAGGCGCAACGCCGGATCCGATCTCCCGATAGAGGACGCTTGTGTATTCCAGCGGTTGATAGCCGTGCTTGTTGAGCAATTCCACCAATGCGGATCCTGCCAGGGGGCTGGTTTCGTGAAACACGGGGGCGCCGCGATCTTTGAAGAAAGCTTCGAGCGTGTCGAGTGTTTTGTCTGTAGCATCTTCGAAGAGCCCGAGGCCAAAAGTTTGGGTGAGAGGCGAGTGCGCGCCGTCGAACATCGCGTAGGCACCATCGCACTCGATCCACTCTGCGCCGGAAGCAGGTGCGATGCGCGCACGGGCTTCTACGAACATCGCATTGCCGTGCGCCTCGGTTCGTTCCAGTCGTTGTGCAAGAGAAAGATCGGCGAATACAGGCATCTGTCCACTACACTAGCCCGTATGCAGTTCCTTTTGCCTCTTCTGCTGGCGCAGACACTTGACCCCGCCGTGGTGGATCGCCTCGCCAAGGCTTCGCTCGATGCATGGAAGGCCCCCGGCGCGGCCATCGCGATCATCACGCCGGACAAAACGCTGTACATGAAAGGCTATGGAGTGAAGAAGCTCGGTGCTCCCGATCCGGTGACGACCAAGACGGTGTTCGCCATTGGATCCACCACCAAAGCCTTTACCAGCGCTGCTGCGGCGATGCTTGTCGACGACGGGCTGCTGCAATGGGATGACCCGGTGCGCAAGCATCTGCCGGACTTCCGGCTTTCGGATCCTGCGGCAAACGAACTCGTGACGGTGCGTGACTTGTTGAGCCATCGCACGGGCCTCGCGCGCAACGATGGCCTCTGGTACGGCTCGCCATGGTCACGCGAAGAGATCCTCGATCGCGTGAGCCGTGTGCCACTCACCAAGCCTTTTCGCTCTGCCTGGCAGTATCAGAACATGATGTTTTTGGCGGCGGGCCAGCTTGTGACGCGCGTCGCGGGCAGTGCGGATTGGGAAGAGTTCGTACAACGCCGCATTCTCGATCCTCTGGAAATGCGCGACACCAGCTTCAGCCCGACGGATGCCGTCAAGAATGCCGATCACGCCTCGCCGCACGCCAAGAAGAAGGGACAGTTGGAACTCGTTCCGTGGCGGAACCTCGATAATATCGGGCCCGCGGGCTCAATCAATTCGAATGTCGAAGATCTGGCGAAGTGGGTGCGTGTGCATCTCAATGGAGGCAAGCCGCTATTCAAAACCACATCGTTCGAAGAGATGCGGACGCCGCAAATGGCGATGCGCCTCGAGGATTGGGGCCGCAACTTTACGGATGAATCCAACCAGATGTCCTATGGCCTGGGCTGGTTCTTGAGTGACTATCGCGGCCAGCATGTGGTGCACCACGGCGGCGCGATCGATGGGTTCCGCGCGCAGATCACGATCTTGCCCAGCCAACGAATCGGCATCGTTGTGCTCGCCAATCTAGGATCTGAAAATATGCCGGAGGCCCTGCGCTGGAAGCTTGTCGATCATCTGCTCGGGGTGCCAGCCAAAGATTGGGATGCGTTTCTGATCAAGCGCGAGCCCAAGGATCCGCCGAAGTTGAAGCAGATCGTGGGAACCAAACCATCGCTCGCATTGGCGAGCTATGTGGGCGACTATCAAGATGCCGCTTATGGCATCGCGCGCGTGACCTTGGCCGGCGGCGCACTGCACCTCGCGTGGGCTGCGGAGCGCGTGCCGCTCGAACACTTCCATCACGATACGTTCGAGATGAAGCATCCGCGGCTCGAAGGGTATGTGCCGTTCCATTTGAACGCAGCCGGAACCGTTTCGCGCTTGACCTTTCAAGGCGTGGAATTCCGCAGGATTCCCGCGGCCCTCAATGGCGACAAGACCGCGGCCTTGTTCACCAAGGCGCTGCGGTTGGGCACAGGCGAGAAGGTGATCGTTCGCTATGATTCCGACTACATGCGCGAACTCACCGCGCCCGTGGAGGCCGCTATCCGCAAAGCCGGTGGCGTGGTTGCGGCGACCTTGCCTTACGCCACGAAGGGCAAAGAACTGGCGGGCTGTTCGGATTTCGTGAAGACTCTAGAGGAGTCTACTGTTTATCTGTGGATGCCTCTCGATGAGTCGAAGCATGAAGTCACGAGTTGCGAAACACGGGCGTTGGTGAAGTGGCTCGACGCGGGTGGCGCGCATCGCGAGATCCATTTTCATTGGTCCGGCGGCAGTGTGTTGGCCGATGGTCTTGTCACCGAGCATCAACCGGAGTTCGATCACATTTACGCAAAGGCTTTGGATATCGACTATGCGAGGATGTCACAACAGCAGGATCGATTCGCGGCAGTGCTGCGCGCAGGTAAGCTGGTGCGAGTGCATACGCGCGGAGGTACGGATCTCACGTTCCGTATCGGAGACCGTCCATTCAATAAGCAGGATGGCGATGCCTCCGCGGAACGCATGAAGTCGGCCCGCGTGCGGGTGGATCGTGAGATCGAGCTTCCGGCAGGAGTGATGAGGATCGCGCCGCTCGAAGAGACCGCCAACGGCGTGATTGCCGTTGCGTCCGCGCGCTTTGGCGAGACACTGGTGCGCGACCTTCGGTTGACCATTCGAGAGGGGCGAGTGACGGAGTTGACGGCATCGCAAGGGAAAGAGGCAGTGGAACAGGAGTTGAAGGGCGAGTCCGCGCGGCGGTTCCGGGAGTTCGGGTTGGGATTCAACCCGCTCTTGATCGCCCCGAAGGGTTCGCCGATCCTGCCGTATTTCGCCTACGGGCAGGGGATGGTTCGGATGAGTCTGGGAGACAACGAAGAGTTGGGCGGTGCTGTACGCGGGTTGTTCCGTCGCTGGTTTTTCTTTCCCGACGCGACCGTGGAAGTGGATGGACGCATCGTTTCCAGACCGCCGCGATGAACGAGCGATTTCCATCCACGCGGCATTCCCTTCTCTTCGCGGTGAAGCAGCCGGAACTGTCTCGATACGAAAGCAACTCGTTCGGCATGATGCGGATGGGTTAACGTTCACCGCCCGGCCGCGCGATAGCGCTGGCGGTAGACGGTGTCAACTCACGGGAAACGGGTGAGCTCGAAGACAACTGCGCCGAAACCATTAAATCCGCGATTTGGGATCTGGTATCCCAGCGAAATCATCCAGTGATCCGATGCCCGGTACACGATACCCGGAATCAGATAGGAGAGATCGTGCTTGCCGGAAAACCAATCCGCCTGAAACATCCAGCGTTCATTGAGATGCTGTTCGACGCCCATGAGGACACCTTGCGATCGGCGTCCAAACAGCGCGCTACTTCCGGCCGTGTAACCGCCCGTCAGTTGCGTGTGCGATTTGGGAAGCTCCGCGTTGAGCATCAGATACGTCCAATGCCCTGCGTGAGGATCGCTCGCGCGCATCTGAATCATTTCGCCCGCGACGAATCGCAATGGAATCGCGGAGTCTGTACTGTTCAACCGGGGGCTCCACTTGAATCCCACACTTGGGGACGACTCATGCACAAATCCGCGTTCAACGTTGAACCACGTGAAGTCGAGTTCCAGCGAATGTCCGACGCCATAGCCAACCGCGTTGGATTGAATCCAACGCCGGTCGGGGCGCCACGTCCGGCTCACCGTCTGGTGTTGAAAGAACCACTCTTTCTTGCCGGAAACGTCACCGGAAGGAACGTCAAAGATGGTTTGCTGGGCCAACAGGGGCCAGCAAAAGAGCAGCAGTGGGAACAGGCGCATTTCAATGCCGCCCGACGGGCAGCTTTGAATAGATGGCGACTTGAAGAGTATGGTTGTGCTCGAACACCCGGCCATCGCGATGCTGCACCGTCTGTTCCATAAAGCCGATTTCGATGCGAGTCTGGTGGGCCATATTTCGACCCAATGCCACATACGCACGATTCTGGTCGAAAACATTGAACGCAACGTTCTTGCCGAAGTTGTAGAACACTTCGTTGTAGAGGCCGATGTAGTAGCGCTTGTTCTTCAATGGAATGTTGATTCGCAACATATAGCGGAAGCGATTCTCGTAGCGGGCCGACGATCCGAGGATGTGCCGTTGTTCCAGCCGAAGGCGATTCTGAAAGTCGAGCCCAAGAAACTTCTGCGTGATTTGCGCCTGTTCGTAGGTGCGATGTTCCGGAAAGTTCGACTTCACCGGATAGTCGCCGTAACGGTAGGTTTCCACAAAGCCATAGCCGCCGGTCAGCATCACCTTCTTGTTTAGCTGAAAATTCAATGCTGGACGCAACAAGATCTGTTGCGAAGTCAAGCCAAGGTCGGCACGTCGCCACTGGCCTTCCAGATGCGCGCCCCAACGGCTGTTGCCGATGGGGTGGTCACCGAAGTACATATACCAACCGTGAGCGTTGTTGTCGACTTGCGCGTTGAGTGACATTGCCGCCAGCAACAATAGTGCGGCGAATCTCATGCGTTTCGAAGCACCCTCGCCGCATGCGGATGATCGGACAAGCCTTCATGCCGATCAAGCCCTTTGATGATCAATTCGCGGTTTTCGAGCATCCAGTCATCGGCCATCTCTTGCAGCTTCTTCATCACCGAATGGTCAACCAATTTGGCGTTCGAGAGATCCACTTCCACCCGCGGATGTTCGGACATGGCCGCGATCTGCTTCTGCAGCGGCAGCCAGTTGGTGAACACGGCTGCGTCATGCACCAAGACCACAGGTGCACCCTCTTCCGGCATCACAATGACAGTTTTGGGCTTGATCAGCGACTTTACCGGAGCACCGTTGTAGAGATGGATCGCGCACTTCACGAGAATGCCCACCGCGATGCCGATCAAAAGATCGGTGGCCAGTGTGGCGATAAGCGTCGAGCAGAATACGGCAAGCTGCTCTTTGCCCACCGTATACATGTGGCGGAACTCTTTGGGTGCGGCAAGGTTGTATCCGGTAAACACCAGCATTGCCGCCAAGGCCGCAAGCGGGATCATATTCAACAGCGCGGGAACCGTGGCCACCAGCACAAGCAGCAGGGTGCCATGAAAGAAGTTTGCCCAACGGGTCTTCGCTCCGTTGTTTCGGTTCGCGGACGAACGGACGATCTCGCTAATCATCGGCAGGCCGCCAACAAAGGCCGCTAGTGTGTTGGCGAAGCCGACCGCCATGAGATCGCGATTCATATCCGTGCGGCGTTGGTAGGGGTCGAGAAGATCAACCGCCTTGGCGCTCAGCAGCGATTCCAGGCTTCCCACGAGACAGAACATGAGTACCCACTTCATGCTTTCACCGCTGAAAACCTGCGAGAAATCAGGGAAAGCCATCGCGCCCAATAGGCTGCCGGGCAGGTGGACGAGATACTGCGGTCCGATCGGATACTGGTGTCCGGCCCAAGTGTAGAGATGCTCATGGGAAACATCGAGGTAAATGCCGAGAGGCGTAGCGACCAGCAGCACCAACATGGGTCCGGGAATTGCCTGAACGATCTTGTTCTTCACCAGTGGGCGTAAAAACAGGATCAGTAGGCTGATGGCACCAATGACGGCGATTTCCGGATTGAGGTGCGAGATGGATTCCGGAATTTCAGCGAGTAGTTCCAGCGGCTCTTTCGCATGCGGACTCACACCCAAGGCGATGTGCGCTTGTTTGGAAATGATGATCACGCCAATGGCGGCTAGCATGCCGTGTACCGCGGCGACGGGAAAGAACTCGCCGAGTCGTCCGGCTTTGAGCAAGCCGAAGCCGATCTGGATCACGCCCGCCACAACGCCGACGGCCAATGCTCGCTTGTATCCGAGAAGGGCATTGCCTTCGCCTAGTCCCTGCACTGCACCGAGCGCAATGACGATCAAGCCGGCCGCCGGACCCTTGATGGTCAGCTCGGAGTTGCTGAGGAACGGCGTCAAGATGCCGCCGATGATGGCTGTGAAGATACCTGCAATCGGTGGGTAGCCGCTTGCCAACGAGATGCCTAAGCACAACGGCAGGGCGATCAGGAAAACGAGGAAGCCGGAAAGGAGGTCATCTTTCCAGTACTTCTGGAGACCTTCTTTGGTGCCGCGCGGAATTGGGCCGGACGAGCGTACGGAGGGTGTGGCTTCTGCCGAGCTGGACATACTACATAGAATGCGGGTCGCCGGGCAACTTGGACATAGCCCTTGCAGGGGACGAAGTCCCCCGGATCCGGGTGCCCCCCCGAAAACCAGATCCGCGACCCCCTCTCCATGGGATGCTGCCCCGACGAACGACTCAGGGCGGACCATGAGACTACCGATGGTACACTCGCCTTCCGCCCCAGAGTCTTTGGAACACATTCTCTTCGGCCATTTGGCGCACTTCTTACCGGCCCAGGGTCCGATCGGCGTACTCATCCACCATCGCCGGTCAGCACGATGACATCACCATGGCCCTAGCACTGTCAGCGTAGTCCTGCTCTCGCAACCATTGATCCGATGTTCAGACGACGTCGATCATGATTCCAGTGGTGGCGTGGGCGCTCGGTGTCTCTGACTGATGCTTGGTCGATGAAGCGCGCCAGCACACATTGGCTCATTGCTCTCGCTTCCGCTTTGCCCTATATTCGTATCGTGAAAAATTGGGCGTTTTTCCTGGTGCTTTCTCTGCAGGCTGCCGATCGCCTGACCGCTACCGGCAAGGTTCTCGATGAAATCACCAAACAGCCAATAGGGAACGCGACGGTGATGGTTTATTCCGCTGGCGTCAAGACTGGCTTCGATCTTTTCTGCCCTACTTGCTATGTCGATTGTGGCAAGCGGGCCGCCACCGATGAAAACGGAGAGTTTCGGATCGCCGGGCTCAGCGGCGATCTCATCTTCAATCTTCTCGTCGTTCGCGAGGGCTTTGTCGCAAAAATGGTCAAGCAGGTCGATCCTGCCCAAGGCACCGCTCCCACCACCGAAATGAAGAAACGGCTCGCGCCCGAGGACGCCTCGCAGACGGTTCTCGGTAAGATCTTAGACGCCACCGGGAAGCCGGTGAAGGATGCGCTGATCGCGCAACAGGACGTGATTTTCGATCAAGGCAGGATGTTCGGTGCCGATGACCAGTGGATCGATCCCATCTCCGTTTCGAATGCCTTGGGCGAGTTCGAAATGTCGTTTTCCGAAAAAGCGAAGGCCATGATTCTAGAGGTGGCGCCTCGCGGCATGGCACCGAAAATGGTGACGCTCGACACCGGCACCGGCCGCCATCGGGTCACGGTCACCGATGGTGCTGTGGTCAAAGGACGCCTCATGAATGGCAAGACGCCGGTCGCCAACACGCAACTCGTCCTGTCGACGCATAGCCGCGCTGGTGGCTCCGTCTTCAAAGACGTCCGAATCGGCACGAACGAAAACGGCGAGTTCGCGATCTCCAATGTTCCGGCCGGGCGCGTTTGGGATCTGTTTCCGGCGATGAACGCCCTGGCTACTATGGGCCTTGCCGCCCCGGTGACCTTCGTCGCCACAGAGGACGATGGCCAGGAAGTGCAAGCTGGTGACATTCAGGTGAAGCCGGCACACACGCTGCGCGGAAGGATCGTGCTCTCCGACGGATCGCCGATTCCAGCGGGAATGAGGCTGAGCATCTTTGCCGATCGCGTTCCCGACCGGCAAACCGTCGACCTTCCTCCCGATGGCACCTACGAATTCAAAGGGCTCGGCCGCGGCGTCTATTCGCTTTCGCCAGCCGTCAAGGGGTATCGGCGAGACAATCCCGACCAGCAAGTCGAAATCGTGATCGATGGCGACCGCAAGGCTTACAATCTCACACTGATTCCATCGTCGGGAACCGCCAAACGGTAGAGGCTCCGTCAAAGCGTCTATTGCGCGGTAACTTGTTGTATACTGAGAGAAAGCCGCCCGGCAGCGTCACTCGTTGTGTGTTTGCGCGAGTCCCGACCTTCCACAGGTTAACGTTATGCTTCTTGCTGTCAGAGAGATGGAGCTTCACCCAGTCCGCTTTGACGTTGAGATCAAGCCGGGTGTCATTGAGTTCGAAAGTCAGTTGCGGCAGACATCGCCCATCGCTTGCAAAGGCGAAGCGATCCTGCCCAGCGACATGCTTGCCGAGATCCGCGTGATGGGATCGCTGGAAGTGGACATGGAAGCCCTGTGCGACCGTTGTTTGGAACCGGCGAAGTATCCGATTAGCACGCGGTTCGACCTGCTTTATCAGCCGAACAAACCCGAGTTCGCGCCCGAAGAGCATTTGGCCAAGGATGAGATCGAGATCGGGTTTTACGACGGCGACGGACTCGTACTCGAGGACATACTGCTCGAACAGATTGTTCTCGCGTTACCGATGCAGAAGGTGTGCACACCCGACTGCAAGGGAATCTGTCCCAACTGCGGCCGAAACCGCAATCTGGCCGTTTGCGCGTGCCAGGTGAATCCGCCGGATAACCGGTGGGCTGCCCTACAAAGTTTGAAGAAGTAAGGAATTCTAGAAGAGACCGTATCATGCCGAATCCTAAACGACGCCACTCTAAGCGCCGCACCTCTCAGCGACGCTCCCACGATCACTTGACGGCCAAGGGCCTCGCCGAGTGCCCCAGTTGCCATGAGCGTGTGCTTCCGCACCGCGCCTGCACCTTCTGCGGCAAGTACAAGAATCGCGAAGTCATCGAAGTCGCGGAAGCCTAGGGCTACACGGATTTCCGATTTCGGGGTAATATCATGAATTGCCCGCCCGGGATGAATCCCACTCGGGCGGGTTTTTGCTGTTACGAACCGGCCTCTCCAACATGATCACCATCGCTGTTGACGCCATGGGCGGAGATCACGCCCCTAAGGCTGAAGTCGAAGGCGCCTTTCAGGCCGCCAAGCATCTGAACGTCCGCGTGATCCTCGTCGGGCGCGAAGAGCAAATCAAAGCGGAACTCCAACATCACGACGGATGGTCGAAACTTCCCATCGACATCCAGCACGCCTCCGAAGTCGTCACCATGGAAGACTCCGCGGCCAAGGCGATGCGCCAGAAGCGCGATTCTTCCATTCGCGTGGCCACCCGGTTGGTGCGCGATGGGCACGCCCAAGGAGTCGTCTCGGCCGGCAATACCGGCGCGGTGATGGCCGTCGCAAAAACCGTACAAGGCATGTTGCCCGGTGTCGAGCGTCCCGCTTTGGCGTCCGCGTTTCCCACAGTCAAGAGCAAGCCCGTCGTCGTTATCGACGTTGGCGCGAATGTCGATTCCAGCCCCGCCATGCTCGCCCAGTTCGCCGTGATGGGCAATGTATTCTCGAAAGTCAGCTTTCACACCGAGAATCCGAGGGTGGGAATCCTCTCGATCGGCGAAGAGGATCATAAGGGTAACCAGTTGGTCCACGATGCCCGTCCTCTCTTGCAGACACTGCCGTTGAACTTCATCGGCAATGTCGAAGGCCGCGATCTCTATTCGGGTTACGCCGACGTCATCGTGTGCGACGGCTTTGTCGGCAATGTCGCGCTGAAGGTCAGCGAGGGTTTGGTGGAAGTGTTCAAACACATGCTTAAGGAATCGCTCGAAGCAACGATTACCCGCAAGATCGGCTATGTGCTGTCGCGCAATGCCTTCGCCGATTTCCGCAAGCGTGTGGACTACACCGAATTCGGTGGCGCGCCCTTGTTGGGCCTTCGCGGAACCTGCATCATCTGCCACGGACGCAGTCCCGCCAAAGCCATCCGCAACGCGATTCGTGTCGCCAAGGAGTTCGCCGAAGGCGATCTCAATCACAAGATCGAGCAGGAACTTCACCGCTGGACCGCATCCGGCCAAGCCAGCAAAGCATCGGACTAATTATGCCTCGCCGCTACGCGCTCGCGTTTCTCGTTTCCTTCCTTGCCGCAACGCAGGACTTCGCGATGGCCCAAGAAAACGTCCCGCAGTTGCAATGGACTCTGCAGCCGGTCGCGGGCGCCCTGAAGTTGTCGACGACTCTGCCGGAACCTTGGCATCTGTATTCGGCGACGACTCCCAAAGGCACAGGCATCCCCTTTCAGGTGACGTTTCCGGAACAGCCCGCCGTGACGGGATTCGAGCTGTTTCAAGCCAAGCCGATTCGCAAGTTCGATCCCAATTTTCAAGCCGATAGCGAGACCTTTGAAAAAGAGATCACGTTCTATGTGGTTCCCAAGGTTGCCGCCGCCGGCGAGCTGAGCGCGAAGCTTCGCTATCAGATTTGTACCGATAAAGTGTGCGTCCCGCAGCGCAAAACCGTTACCTCCCAATTTGCTCCGGGCTCGGTCTTTGCGGCGCCCGAGGGCTTTTTCACGACCGCTGCCGCTGCTCCGTCCGTTGCTGCCGCGGCGGTTGCGAAAACCAGCGATACGGAATCGCAGAGCCTCGGCGCGTATCTGTTGACGGCCTTTGGCCTCGGACTCGCGGCCCTCTTCACACCGTGCGTATTTCCAATGATCCCCTTCGTGATGTCGGCGTTTCTTAACCGAAACACGGGTTCGAAGGCGCAAGGCGTTGCGCAAGCCGGCATCTTCTCTCTCGGAATCATCGTCTTGTTCTGCTTCTTGGGCTTTGCCATCACCGCGGCGTTAGGGCCGTTCGGCGTTGTGCAGTTAGCATCCAGCCCTTGGGTGAACGGCTTTATCGGACTCCTCTTCGGCTTCTTCGGCTTGAGCCTTCTCGGTGCGTTTGAGATCACCCTGCCTTCTTCGGTGACGAGTGCTGTGGACGAAAAATCGCGCCAGGGTGGAACGATGGGGACGCTGCTCATGAGCCTCAGCTTTGCGCTGACTTCATTTGCGTGCGTCGGTCCTTTTGTCGGAACACTGCTTGCAGGCTCGATCCA
>CAZCPL010000107.1:0-17891 GCA_964500255.1 uncultured Solibacteraceae bacterium
AGCCACTCGCGAACGAAAGAATCGCCGCAACCATTCCCGCAGCTTGCAGGATCCGCCAGTAGCGGCGGTTGATGACAATGCCCGGAGGCAGGAACAGCTCCCGTTCCAAATCCAACGTCCGAATCTGCTCTTCCATGAGAGAGTCCAGGGCTCGGATCCTCCGCTGCATGGAATTGACCGTGCCCCGGATTCTTTCGATTTGACCATCTGGACTGGTGAATGCCGGACCAGTTTCCGGCCCGTCTGTTCCCGTCATCGGACCTGCTTGGCAGCTTGTGCCGCTACGACCTCTCGAATACCTCGGATTCCCTGGATGAGATCGCGCCACGACTGTGGGCTCGGAGTGGATTGTTCCAACGCCGAGACGCGCCGTTCCAGTGCGAGCATCATGCCTGCGGATGAATCCTGGGCAGCCCGCATCTCCGATACTTCCATTTCGAGATGTTCGAGCGCCGCGGCGAGCATTGCCAACTGTTGCGATGTTTCGTCGCGATCTTCTTCGGAAACCTCGACGGGTTCCGCTTTGCATTCCACTGCGAGTTGCTGGAGGTGCGCCAGATACTCAGACCTGCTGGTGTACTCTTCGCTGCCGACATTGAGCGGCATCATTGGCTGGATTCCTCCTTGGGTTCGACTTCGGGTTTAGCGGATGGTGAAAAGGTTCGCTTTAACCCTTCCAAAACCGTTCTTATACCTGGGGCTCCGCTTGAGGTCCTGGATGACTTAGCGTCCGGCATCTTGAGACGGTCGAGCCGCAGTTCCTGGAGCCGAGTAGCATATTCCGCAAAGCGCTGCTCCAGGTTTCTGAGCGAGCCATGTTGTTGTTCGAGAGCTCGTTCGAGCGCGCCGATGATCGCATCCTTGGTTTCGATCTCCGCCGATTGGATCGATACGTCTGCACGGGCCGATGCCGCATCGGTTCGGGCGATATCCCGCTGTTCCTCTAGGGCCCGGATTGCGGCTGCGGGATCTCCCCGTTTGGTCTGTTCGGCAAGCTCCGCCCGCAACTTCGCGGACTCCTTCAACGCCGAGTCGAGCTTTCCGTTGAGAACTGCCAGCTCCGACGTATGACTCTCACGGCCCCTTGCTGACAAGTCCTCGAACGCCCGGTTTTTCTCCTCCAAACGCTCGACCGCTTCGCTTCGGGCCGCGGCGTTATCCCGTAACGCTGTCTCGAGGCGCTGGATCAACTCCGCATTCTGTCCTTCGTTTGCCCGCTTTTCCGCTGCGAACTCCATCTGCTCTGTACGCAGCGTTTCCAGTTCCAGAAGTGCCTCGGGTGGCACCGTGACCGGTGCGGGAACGGATTCCATCGCGTCGACCCGCACCCTCAGGCTGCCGATCTCGCTTTCGAAGCGATGCATCAGCTCCATCGACAAAAGCAATGCTTTCTGCTGTTCTGAAACCACGGATTCCAGCGTCTGCCGCGTCGCGCGGACCTCCGCAGGACCCTCGCTGGTCGCCTTGACTTCCCGCTGCAGGTCGGCAATCTCTGCCCGCATCTTCGATGTCTCCAACTTCCAGCGGTCCACTTCGTCCCGGGCGCGGTCGCGCGCCGACTCGGCGTCGGCGAGTTGGACCATAAGGAAGTCGAGCCCCTGCGCGAGATCTTGCACCAGCCGCGGACGTGCCTGGGGTTGGGGTGGTTGTTCCTCTCGGCGAAGCCGCGATGAAAGTTGCGCCAAAGGGCTAACTGCCCGATCGGATGTTTGTGGTTCGATCAGTTCGAATTTGAGACGGGTCGAATTTATGCCGCGAGTCATAGAGCCACTGCTCCACCAATTAGGATTTCCACAGATCTAAACTACATAGTGGCATCGCTTGCAGTCTTCTCTCTTAAAAAACTGGACTCACCCGCAAAAGATCTCAAGGGTCCACCTACGCGCGCGGGGAATCGGTATACCCTCAACTCGCTCATCCTCCGTTCTAGCAGCTAGAAAGCCCGAATCTCTTTTGTCTCATCGAGTGGGGCAGTGAAACCGTGAATAGTTCCTGAGCCAGATTATCCCGGTCAGTAGTACCCAAGCCATGGGTAGTACCAAATTCTTCTCAAGTTCGCACCGCAGCGAACGAAGAGAATCTTGACCGAAACGATTCGCAGAGAGGGAACGACCTTGCAAACAATCGAACTGGAACGCGATTACAGGGCGGCATGCCAAAAGATGCTGGCATCGTTGGATCTCCGGACCGCACTGAACCGGATGAACGAAGAAATTGGCCGTCTGCATCAGTCTTTGACTGTCGAGGGCTCGCAGATTCTCGCCAGCCCAGCGGATGACGAGGCGATCAAGAGCTACCGGGGGATGGTCGAAAACATCGTGGCCAGACTCGATGACCGCGACCAACTGCGTCAACGCGACGGATTTAAGGGAGCCTTGCAGGATCTGCTCCAATTGGGGGAGCAACTCGGCTACGCCCGTAGGGCGGAGCCTGCACGAGTCGAACGGATCGTCGAGGCGATTCCAATGCCGAAACCGGTTGCCGTCGTCAAACCCATACCTGTACACGTGACGGCCCCCGCACCGCCGCCAGGAGACACCCCAGGAAGTTTCAGCTCCGTGGAAAAGGAACTTGCCGAACTCCAGCAGCAACTTGTTCAGCTACAGCATAGTTAATGCGATCCGAACTTCGTGGCGAAGCGAGATTACTTCCCAATTCGAGGCCTCGCGGATGCGAGGTCATCGTCTGCTGATCGATGGTCAGTCCAAAGGTAAGTGTCTTGATGTGCCGGGTTGACTCGTACTCTGGACCATCGAGTCTATCGGGATCCGCCGGGAGGAACGATGATGCCGCCGCTCTCGATCCTTTTCCGCATTGCCAACGGATCTTGTTCCAGAATAATACCGCGCCACAGATCCTCCAACGGCTTGGCATTCTGTCCCGACTTCTTCACATCGCTAATGATGGACTGCGCTAGTTCCTCGGCACCGCCCCGGTTTCCACGCAAGGCCCTCATACAAGCAGCCTTGAGTCTCGCGACACGGCCTTGACGCGTCTGGGGAAACTTCTCCGCGCCTTCGAGGAAGTACTTTTCCGCATCGTCGTATTTCGCGACAATGTAGTGGACCTCGCCCAAAGAATCCACCGCATTGGCCTCGTCTCCACCCAGTTTCCGATACTCTTCCAAAGCCTTCTTTGCCTCGGAGATATTCCCCAGCATGGCTTGTGAATAACCCACCGAGTTCCATGCTACGGGCATCGACGGGGCAATCAAAGTCATCGTCTCAATGGCTTGCGGGAACTTGCCGGATTGAAAGAGAAACTGTCCCACGGCAAGTTGCGCATCAGGTTGGAACGAAGCACGATTCGCATATCCGCGCTCGCCCGCAGCCAGGCGATCCACAGCACTCAACGGTGCACTTCCACACGAAACATAAGCTGGTCCGAAACCCGGTTCGGCATCGAGCAGCTTACGGCACCGATCCAAATAGTCCAGAGGTGAAGTCGCATTCAACACATCCATCCAGAGCGGCAGTGCCTCGGCGGAGCGAAGGCCTAACGATTGTGCGTTCGGTTGAATCGATTTGGCGAGCTTGGTGACCGCGGCAAACGGATCGGCATCCTCTACGCTGTCCGATTGCAACAGTTTATGCGTAGCTACATCGTAGAGTTCGACAGTCAGTTGAATATGATTCGTCGCCGGAACGCGTTCCATCGTCCCTCGAGCTAACACGGTTGCTCCGGCAAGCAGGGCCGCATCTTTGTCGGGGGCAGAGCCACGCGCGCCCGCCATGATCTGGAAAGTCTGTTGAAAAGGAATCCGCCACCGGTCTAGAAAAGGATCCCCACTTAGGTTTTCGAAGGGAAGTATGGCTGTCCGGTCCAGTCTCGCCGACGGCTTGGCCGAGCCGCCGCATCCGCCGAGGAACAAAACCACAATCGCCGGGAACAAGAGAAAGACTCTCAGATGACCTTCTGCTCCATCGCCAAGAGTTGCTTGAACTCGGGCGATTCTCGAATGAACGCGAAGTCAGGCTCTTCGAGCACTCTCTTCTTTTCCTTAAAACCCTCTTCCAACGCTTTGCGCAAATACAGCAAAGTGCGGTCGGAATTGCCAGCTTTCGCGTAACTCTTGGCGAGATAGAAGTGGAACTTGGCCCGTTCATCGACGCTGCGTTCCTGCAGCAGAACGCCGTGGGAGCCGCGATGCTCGAACACATCCGGATCGAGCTTCATCGCCAATTGGTATTCCTCAAGCGCCATGTCGTAGTTCTTGCGTGCGAAGTACGCCGTTCCGAGATTGCTGTGAATCGATGCCGAATCGGGCGAGTACTTCAGGGCCTTTTTGTAGTAGCCGATCGCCTTGCGATGGCTCTTTTGGGCATAGTGAACCGTGCCAAGATTATTAATCGCCTCCGCGTAGTCCGGCTTCATTTTGGAAGCCTTCTCATAGAACTTCTTCGCCGTTCCCATCTCAACCAATTGGTGATAGGCGATGCCGATCTTGTTCTGGACGATGGCCGAATCCTGCGGTGCCTGCTTGTACATGTCGATCGCCTCGCGAAACATCTTCCGGGCCATCATGATGTCGGCGCGTAGTTCGGGGGTGATCACCTGCCTCGGATCGCTGGCAGGTATCGGACCCTGCAAGCGCATCTCCGAGCGGCTCTCAGTAAAATTCTGTTGCGGTACTGGCGTCTGTCCCGCGAGCGTCAGCGTGCTGGCGAGGACAAGAAACGGGATGTGCCGGATTACCATGGGGGAACAGGCCTCCTGAGACATCGAATCGGCTGGTTGCCGTTACTTAAATATACTCCGAATTCGATCCATCACACCTTTTTGTTGTGCAGGAGCGGCCGGTTGTGGCGGCGTACGTGACGGTTGGGGTGCGGGGGTTACCGGAATCGACCTAGCCTGTCGCACTTCACGCTTTTGCACCGGAGTAACCGCGGGTGCTGGAACTGGCGCTTCCGCCGACAGCGGCGGGGTGGCACCGCCGGCCAGATCTTCTGGCTTCTCCTGCGACGGAGGCGGAGCGGGCGCTGCGTCCCAAGTCGCGACCTGCGTTGCTGAACCACCGCCGTGCAGCTTACAGACATCCACCGGCTGTGTGCCTGCAATAAAGACTTCCGTCACCCGCTTCGAACATCCGCTCGTGGCGAGTAATCCCGTTGTCGGATCGATCTCCGCAGTCACCACGCCATCGGGCGGCGAAAATTCCGAAACGCCTCGATACTGCCTGTGGGTATGCGCCCGCTTCATGAACTCTGTCCAAATGGGCAAAGCCGTACGCGCCCCTTCGAGACCAATGTCCTTATTGTCGTCAAATCCCACCCAAACCGCGCACAGTAGCTTCGATGTATAGCCGACGAACCAGCCGTCACGTGAGGACCCGGTCTTGCCGGCTGCGGGCTGCCAAAATCCGCGGGCGCGAATGCCCGCGCCAGTGCCGGAACGAGTGACTTCCTGCATCAGATTCGTCATCATGTAAGCAACGCGTGGATCCAAGACCCAGCGCCCCTGCTTGCTCATGTCCACCGATTCACCTTCAGGCTCGCGGACATCCAGAAAGAACTTCGGAGGCGAATACTTGCCCGCATTGGAAAAGATTGTGTACGCACCAGCCACATCGAGTGGCGTCACCTCGTACGACCCAAGCGCCATCGATGGCGTCCCACGAATGTCCGGCATTCCGGCGTTGCGCGCCAACTGTGCCACACGCCCGTATCCAATCTGTTCCGCAACCTTCACGGTCGGGATGTTCATCGACTTCGAAAGCGCCTGGCGCAAAGTGACGTTGCCGTAATAGGCGTCTTTGTAGTTGCCGGGTTCGTAGGGCTTGCCGCCATACCAAAAGGTCGTCGGCTCATCCACATAGGTCGATACCGGCGTGATAGCTCTGCTATCGCCTTGCAACACAGTCGACAAAGCCGCGGCGAAAACGAATGGCTTGAACGAAGAACCTGGCTGTCGTTTCGAAAGGGCGCGATTGAGCTGGCTTTGGCCATAGTCGCGGCCGCCGAGCAGCGCGCGTACATCGCCCGTATGTGGATCGATAGCGACGAGAGCGACCTGCACCAGCGGATATTCGGCGTTCGGATAACCCTTGAAGCGGCCCGCGAGAGCCTTGTCCACCTCGATCATCCCCTGCCGGATCGCCATATTGGCATCGCGTTGCAGTTCCAAATCGAGCGTCGTGTAAATCTTGTACGGCTTGGCCAGATACTCACCGCCAAGTTTCTGAGACAACTGATCGCTCACCAGATCGACAAAATAAGAGGACTCGCTCGATTCGGTCTCCTTCGTCGCCACGCGGACCGGAGCGGCACAAGCGTCGTCGTACTGTTTCTGATCGATGTAGCCATTTTCTTTCATCAGGCCCAGAACGAGATTGCGACGCTGCTTCGAGCGTTCCGGAAACTTGATCGGATTGCCGACGATAGGCACCTGTGGCAGCCCGGCCAGAAGCGCCGTTTCCGCCAGAGTCAGCGATCCGAGTTCTTTGCCAAAGTATGACTTTGCGGCTTCGGCGAAGCCGTGAACGCTAAACGACCCATGCTGTCCGAGGTAAATACTGTTGGCATAGAACTGAAAGATCTCCTTCTTGGTGAGCTTCTGTTCCAGATGGACTGTAATCAGAATTTCCGGCAGTTTTCGTCCCACGGTTCGCTTGTTGGTGAGCCATAAGGTTCTCGCCACCTGCATGGTTAACGTCGAGGCTCCCTGGCGGAAGCCACCCTTCTTCAAGTCAACGAGCAGAGCTCCGGCGATGCGGAACGGATCGAAACCGAAGTGATCGAAGAATCTCTTATCCTCGGCGGACAACACTGCCTTCACCATCGTGTCGGGGATGTCGTCGTACTGCACGATTCGCCGCTTTTCGCGCTTCTGGTCGAAAAGGCTGGTGATGAGTTCCGGCTCCAACTCGTAGTAGTTGACGTCGACGCTGTCCTTCAGCGCGACGATCTGCGATACCTTATTGCCGTTGAACTTAACTACCGCCCCTTCTTGTTTGAAGTAGGAATCCGATTCCGGGTGGATCTCAATCGCGTCGGGACGCAACTGATACCAGCCAATAGGATTGTTGCGGCCTTCGCTGTAACCGGCTTTGCGCAGCAGTATCGCGGTTTCCGCAGGCGTGAGTTCGTCCCCATTCTGGACTCCCCTCGGTGCCGCATAGAGCAACGCCGTGTTCGGGAAAGGACCCGCCTTGAGCTTCTCATCCACGATGCCCGCATAGCTGACATAGAAGTATGTCAGCGTCATGATTGCCAACGTGAAAAGCACTAGACTGGTGGTGAGAAAGATGCGTCCCCATCGACTGGTGAGCACCCGCACGAGAAACGCGTTTTTGGGGATCTGGAAGCGGATAGCCAATAGTTCCAACCTACGCCTTATTGTCTCAGATCCGTGTCACCGCTAGCGGCGCGCCCAGTGTGCCGACAGACTCAGCAACCGCAAATGCCCTCGAATCGCTTTGACCGTCGACATCTTCGATACGCCGAGTTCACGCGGCTTCAGCGGCATGGCGACTTCCGCCACCGAGCATTTTTTACCCAGGAGCTTGATCAGAATTTCGGTGACCGCCGAAAATCCGTTCGAGTCGATCTCCAGATCTTGGATCGCATCTCGCCGGTAAGCCCGAAACAATGCAGTATAGGTGTAGAGTTTGGTGCCCGTGAGAACGCGATAGCAGAGCGACACACTCCGGCTGAGAAAGATCCGGTGCAATCCGCCGTCCGCTTGCCGATTGTCCGGATGCCACGGCGACGCCGTCACCACATCCGCGCCACCCACAATGAGATTGACAAACTCCGGAAGCCTCTCCGGTGGATACGTCCCATCGCTGTCAATTGTGCAGACAACCTCGCTCTTGCAGTTCTGAAAGCCCGTGCGCAGGGCTGCCCCAAGGCCTTTGTTCCCGTCATGATGCACGACTCTGGCCCACACAAAGCGCTTCGCTGCATCGTTCAGCACTTGTCCCGTCTGGTCCGTCGATCCGTCGTTCACGAAAAGTACTTCCCAGTTCCTGCGAGCACCTACGAGACGATCCAGCCTTTCCAATAAAGGCTTCAGTGCAGCTTCTTCGTTCCAGCAGGGCACGATGATCGTGGTATCGGGGTTTACGTTCACTCTTCCGCTCACAACAGACTTCGTCTCACAACCAAAGTACTAACCTGAAATCAGTACCCATTACTCTTGTCGCTCACGTTCGTATTCCTTAGCATACGAATATGTCTGCGACCCATACACTTCCCATCGGCCGCGAACCCGCCTTCCTAGAGAGGTGGACCGTCCGAATGGGAAACACCGTGTGCAAGGTACTGGAACTCTACGAGGTTTGGTTCTGGGGTTTCTTCAGCGTAGCCTACGCCGGTTGGGCATTCCTAGCTGCCTCCCGCAAAGGATACTGGTTCGATGAACTCGTTACCCACCACGTCGACGTCCTGCCCGATTGGGCCTCGGTTTGGAACGCGCTTCGCATTGGTGCGGACGCGAATCCGCCGCTGATCCACTTTCTGAACCGGTCCGTCATGGCTCTTGCCGGCGACAATCCGGTCGCCCTGCGGGCATCTTCGATGTTGGGTTTCTGGTTGGCATGTTTTTGTCTCTATTGGATTGTCCGAAAGAAGGCTTCGCCGACCGCGGCTTGGATCGCGGCGCTGTTCCCGCTTGCCAGCGGTGCGCATCCATACGTCATCGAGGCCCGTCCCTATGGCTTGGTGCTCGGTTTCACTGCTTTGGCCTATCTCTGCTGGCAGAGACGCTGGTATACAGGGTTGGCATTTTCGGTCACGACGCTGGTTTCGTCGCACTACTACGCAGTCTTCGCCACGATCCCATTCTGGTTGGTGGAAGGCTTTCGACTATGGAAGTCGCGTCGAATCGATTTCAAGAATGCCATCGCGCTGGCTGCCGGATACATTCCACTCGCGTTCTACTGGCCGCTCATCGCCGGTGCGAGGCAGTATGCCTCCGACAACGCTTTTGCCATGCCGTCCTGGACATCGATGGCCGACGTCTACGGATTCCTGCTCGGATCCACCCTTCCCCTCATCGCCGCCGTGTTCGGCTGCTTTCTTTATCTGGCCGCCCACAACTCACTGACGCTAACTTGGCGTCTCACCATCGTCGAGACGATGCTCACGGCCGCGTTCTGCATCCTGCCGCTGATAATCGTGCTCATCGCAAGGTTCGTCACCCATGGATTGATGCCTCGCTACACCTTGCCGGCGATTATCGGCCTGTCGATCGCCATCGCACTGCTTTCGGAAATGACGTTCTCCCGGCATCAACTAGGTCTGCTGCTCGTCGTACTAGCCGGATTCGTCGGCCTGGAACGCCTCATCTCCCTCCGATCGCAGCAGCAACCTCGCAAGTTCGAATGGGCAGCGCAGGTGTCGGTCGAGAAGGACCTTCCTGTGGTGCACGGCAGCCCTATACAATACGTCGAGATGGACTATTACGCGGACAAAAGCCTTCGCGACCGGTTCTTCACCATTGCGGATTCCGAAGAAGAACGGCGCAGAGTGGGTTCCACTGCAGAGGATCTCGGCGCGATCCACATCGCTCAGATCTCCGACCTGCATGTCGAAAAGCCGCAACAGTTTTTGACCAAGCATCGCAGGTTTTACTTTCTGCAACCTCCCATCTGGAATGCTTGGATGTGGACAAAGCTAGTGGAGGACGGCGCGGACATGCGCCTTGTCGCGGCGTCTCCTCAATCCGCTCTTTACCTTGTCACCTTGAAAGGGGACCGCTAAACATGCGCTGGTTACTGTTTCAGGCCGCTCTACTCGCCGGTGCCGTCGCCGCGGGATTCTGGGGGCGTGGACGCATAGTGAACGTGATGCCCGTTGCCACGGTCTTGGACGTCTCTGAGCCGCCACGGGCGTTGACCGAGTGGTACTACGCCGACGGTCGTGTCAATCCCGAAGGCGTCAATCCGCGCAAGTCTCCGGAACTGATCCGCACTCCCGCCAAAGAATGGCTGGTGCTCTACAATCCAGGAACACTGGACGTAAACGCGGCAATCACTTTCTACTTCACACAGGGCAATCCGCTCACAGTCATCAAGGTCGTCCCCCCGAATTCGGGCCTAAGCGTTCCCGTTTATGAGCTTGTTCCGCAGGATGCGCAGTACGGCGTCCGCGTTCGCAGCGACCGCATGGTGATTGTGCAGCCTTCGCGCGGCGAATACATTCCCGGAAGTCCCGTGACGCAGGCCATGGCCTCGTTCATCGCGCATCCAGGGCCGTTGGGCAAGCGCGAGACGAAGTGGGTCTATGCCGATGGTCTGGTGCTGAAGAACGAAAGCGACCTTGAAGAGTGGGAATGGGTGTCGATCCTGAATCCAGATGAGAGTCGCCCAGCCAAGATTACATTGCGCTTCGAAACCGGCGGCATCACCACAACGCATTCTCTCACTGTCGGAGCGCAGAAGGCTGCCACAGTCGATCTGATGCATCTCGATGCATTTCCTAAGAACAAGCTTGTTGGTGTCACGACGGAATCGGACATCCCGATTGTCGTGCAACAGGTCCGCCGGGCGTATAAGAAGGGGGAAACCATCATAGCCGCGATGTGGGCGTGCTTGGCCTTCCCGATCGGTGACGACTAGCCGCGGCGACTAAAGATAGTCGCGATATTGTTCCAGCGCGATCCTCACCAACTGGCTGCGGGTTCTGACTCCAAGCTTGTCGAACAATGCCCGCAAAGACGCCTTCGCGGCACTCTCTGAGATGTTCAACTCGGCGCTGATTTCCTTGTTTGCACTGCCTTCCAGCAACAAACGCATCACCCGGACATCCCGGTCGGTCAGCGTTGGCTTGGTCGGCTGTGTCGCGTCCACCGTCTGAAAGATCGCCTTCAGATACTGCCCTTCCAGGTGGACCTCGCCGTTCGCCACCTTGAGAATCGCGTCGCAAAGAGCCTTTGGCTGATTCTGTTTGTGCAGGATGCCCGCCACACCCGCCTGGACATAGAGCACAGCTTCACGGTCGCTCACCCCGGCCGTCACCAGCAGAATCTTTCCATTGAACTCAGCCTGTCGGGCGCTATCCACAAAATCCATGGCACGCTCTTGTCCCAGATCGACATCCAGAATCACGACATCCGCGTGGACGCCGGAACGCAGGATCGCCATCGCTTCGCCAACGTTGCTCGCCTTGCCAGCGATCTCGAATTCCGGGACGCTTTCCAGCACGCGGGCCAATCCCTCGCGGAACAAGGCATGATCGTCCACCAGAAGGAGTCGAATCGTCTGTATGCTGACCGTGTTAGACATGTGTACTCGCTTGTAGATAGGCTACGAACCGGCATCCTTGAGAAGTCGCTTCGTGCCGGAGGTCTCCGCCATAGCTGCGCAGAATCGCACGGGAGACATAAAGGCCTAGACCGACGTGTTCGGCCCCCCGCTGAAACGGTTCAAAAAGCCGCTGCGGGTCGCCGATGCCGGGCCCTGAATCTTCCAGGATTAAAGCAACTTGACGACCCCGCACCTCAGCCTGAATCAGAAGTTCTTTCTTGGTCGAACGCTCCACTGCGCGGAGACTGTTCTGCGAGAGATTCAGAATCGCTTGGGTAAGACCGAATGGCTCGGCGAATGCAAGGGGCAACTCCTCGGGAACCGACCATTGAACGCGCCCCTCGGCCTCCTGCCAACCGGGCTCAATGACAACTCGCAAATCGGCGAGGACATCGCGAAGACAAATCGGGGTCAACGTGCGCTTGACTCTAATCTGCAGATCCGCAGCCGCGATGTCGCCCAAGCCTTCGACAAGACTTCCGAGAGCGTGAAAATCCTCACTTTCGATCCACTCCTGCGGGACCTGTCTCCGCAGATTCGAATAGACCAAAGAGATCGCCCCACAAACATTTCGGATCTCATGAGAGACAGCGCCGGCAATGATGCGGTTGTTGTCCAGGATCTGACGCAGATTCTGTTCCTCGCGCTCTCTGACCTCTTCAGAGGAGTCGACCGCAATCGCCGCCAACCGGCGCCCGGCGGATCCTTCGTAGATCGAGAACCAGAGTTGCGCGATGAAGGGATCTCCGTTGAGGCGCCGTCCGGTGCACTGTGCGGCGGTGCGGAATCCCGATGCGCGCGTCTGCAGCTTGAGGGCGTCGCGCAATACGGGCAGGCAATCGGTCACCGTTGCCAGTTCGCCCGGCAGCGCAACGCCCATCATGGCCAACGTGGCTTTATTGTGCGAAAGCAGACGTCCATCCTCGTCTGTGGTGAAAATGGCTGCGGGACTGCTTTCCGCAAGCAGGCGCAGGTGATCCTCGATCTCGCGGCGCAATTGCTGCTGTGTGCCGAGTTCCGCCGCATGCGCTTCGGCGCGATTGCGGTTCCTCACCATTTCCAGCACCAGAAGGCCCCCGGCGGAATAGGCGGTCAGCGCGAGGAGAAATCGCAGGAAACCTTCGAGCGGGGTGTGCGCGTCGAGAAACAGGTGCCGGAGCGCCGCGCAGCACACGGCAAAGAACAGGACCTGCCAACGATTGAGAACGATGGATGCCGTCAGGACGGGGATAATGTACATCACGCCGAGCGAAGCGTCGAGTACGGCGTAGTCGAGAAAGGCGACCGCACCCAGTAACAGCAGCGATGCCGCGAACACCCAGAACGGCTTTCGCGCGAAAGGAAGCGACGGGGAAACCCCGATCGGTCTTTCGGGCCTCAATCGGACTACGTCAGCCAAATGCATCGTTAATCCTCAATGTAGTCGATCCGGGAAGGAAACGGTCGAATCTCTCGATGGATCCCGGCTATCCAAAAGATTGAGCCCAAGAAAAACTCCCCCGCCGTGAAGCGGGGGAGTCTGCCTTGCGAACTTCAGCTTAGAACTGGAAGCGTCCGCCGATCTGCATCGCCCGCGGACCGCCGGATCCGAAGACTTGGCCTGCACGTGTGGTCGGTTGACCGAAGGCAAGTGTCGATCCCGCACCCGCCACATCCAACACAGTGCTGATGCCACCAATGTTGGCATAGTTGAGCACGTTGAAGATCTCGGTAAAGACCGAGAGCTTGTAGCGTTCGCGGAACGTGAACAGCTTGGTCACGCGAATGTCCTGTGAGGCACCGGGGCGCCCAAAGGTGTAGTTCTGGGGCAAAGTCAACGTACGCAGGTCTTGACCACGGGCATCTTTCTTTCCAGCGAAGGTGCTATTCCAGGTGGCGACACCGCGTTCCACTTCCGACTTTCCGCAACCGCGGTTGATGCAGTTCCAGGAAAGGCCGGGTAGGGGTTCAGCTGTCGTGCCATCGCCATTCAGATCGGCGTTGCCGACAAAGGCCATTGTCGGCCCCATGCTGCTGTTGGTGGAAATGATGCCCAACTGGAGGCCCCAAGGCAGATCGACCACCCCGGAAATATTCAGGATATGGCGAGCCTGTTGGGGACCCCAAGTGGAATTCCACTGGTCGAGGTTGTTGATGCCGTTGTAGCCGTGGGCGTTGGTGAGAGCGTAGGAAGCGGTGAATTGGAAGCGGTTCGCGAAGCGCTTGTCGGCCTTGACGAGCAGCGCGTTGTAGACGTTGCGGCCGCCGGGGGTCCAGAAGGTGATGGGTCCGGTGGAGCAGCCAAAGCCGGGGATCGCGGCCTGGGCCGGAGTACAACGAGGGATGACCGGGGTCTGTACGCCGTTGATGAAGCGCTGGAACCGGTTATAGTCGATTTCGCCGAGGTTGGTATGGTTGAACACGCGGCGGGTCAGGTCGGCGGTGATGACGAGATTCTTCATCACTTCGCGTTGAATGCCGATATTCATGTGGATGCTCTGGGCAACGGGAAACTTCTTGGGATAGAGCTGTGCGCCGGACTTGTTGATGTCGATGTTGCGAACCGAGAGATCGTTCAAGTTGGTGGGCGCGAGGCGTTGTGTAATGGCCCCAATCTGGCTGTTGAAGAGCTGCATGAACTGGCCCATCGTCAGATTGGTGAGACCGTTGCGAAGCAAGGTTCCCGGCAGAATCGGCGCACCGCCCTCTGAGAAGTTGACGATGTTCGGAAAGGTGTTGATGATGTTCGTAGTCGGGAACTGGATGCGTCCATTGCCCACCGGGCCTGTGAACGCCCGCTCCTGCAGTCGGCGGAACAGCGACTCGCTGTCGTAGTAGATACCGAATCCGCCTCGAACCACCATCTTGCCACCCTTGCTGGGACTGTAAGCGAAACCGAGGGAGGGCGAGAAGTTATTGTAGTTGTTGTCCGTGGGCGACAGGTCGTTGCCGTAGAGCGGCGCGAGGAACTTCGGTTTGTCGAGATCGCGGTTGACGAGGGTGCTTTCGAAGTTCCAGGCGAGGCCGTAGTTCAAGGTGAGCTTCGAGTTGACTCTCCAGGCATCCTGGGCGTAGAAGCGCAGACGCTGGTTGATCTTGGCCTTGTTCACGTTATAGGGCGGAGGCTGCGACGGGTCGCCGATGCCGATCACGCCGCCGAGAAAGGGGAGCGCCATAATGTCGGCGTTCGTGCGGATTGAGGTGGGCAGGTTTCCAAAAAAGGGAAGCGCCGCGGCGGGAACCGATCCGCGAACGAGTTCCGGTGTGCCGAGCTGCAAGCAGCCCGGATCGCAAAATCCCCAGAAGCCCGTTCCAGGTGAGTATTCCCATTCGAAGCCGGTGCGAAAACGATGCGATCCGCGTTGATAGTTCAGGTTGTCCGTGAACTGGTAGCGGCGCAGGTCGCGGCCTTGGGTTGCGTTCGAGGTGTTGCCAAGCGTGATGTTGGAACCGACGAGTTGTACCTGAGCAAGATTGAGTCCGAGGCAGTCTCCGCATTCGGATGCGGTGGGGTGGAGGTTACGATTCTGCCAATACTGATAGCTGAAGCGGAAATCGTTGACCAGGGTTGGCTTGAAGCTGCTGGTCCAGCCGAGAATGCTTTGATCCGACCAGTTCTTGTTGCGGAGCCAGTTGGACGGGGGTTGAGCGCCACCGTTCGGTCCGAAGCCTTTGTTGCCGTCGTGTGAATAACGCGCGAAGAGTTGGTTCTTGGTGTTGAGCGAGTAGTCGAAGCGTGCGCTGAGAGTCCTGCCCGTGTATGGGCTGGCATAGATGTTCTGCAAGCCGGCGACGGAAGCGACGTTGGGTTCCACCACGAAGACCTGGGTCTGGTTGATGTTTTCGAGGTTGAAGAAGAAGAAAAGTTTGTCCTTCTTGATCGGACCTCCCAGCCAGAAGCCGGGGTTACGGCGGGCGAAGAACGGATCTGGAGCGAGGCGATTGCGCTTCAATGCCGGATAGGCCGCCATATTGTTGTCACGGAAGAAGAAGTATGCCGAACCGTGAAAGTCGTTGCCGCCGGTGCGGGTCACGACATTGACAGATCCCGATCCGGTAATGCCCGTGGAAAGATCGAAGTTGACGCTGGAGAGCTGGAATTCCTGCACCACTTCCTGCGAGAAGTTCTGGCCCGAGCCGCCTTCGATGGAGTTGCGGATGTTTCCACCATCGACGGTGATGTTGGTTTTGGTGGAATCGGCACCGAGCACGGAAACACTGAAAAGAGCGTTGAGTTGGGAAGTGGTGCCGGCTCCGACAGTGACGCCGGGTTCGAGAAACGCAAGATTCAAGAAGCTGCGGCCGTTGAGCGGCAACTGCTGAATCTTTTCGCGCGTAATCACACCGTCGATGTTGTGCGATTCGTAGTTGATTTGGGCGGAGGCCGCTTCGACGGTGACGACGTCCTTAGTGGCACCGACTTCGAGTTGCAGGTCCACATTGGTGGTACTGCCGGTTTCGACGGTCGCCTGGCGAACCATCGTCTTGAACCCCGGCGCAGCTACCTTGACTTCATAAACGCCCGCTGGAAGCAGAGGCGCGTTGAACGTACCGTCCTCACCGGTCCGAATGGTTCGGGTGGCACCGGTAGCCTTGTTGGCGACCAACACCTCCACTTTGGGTAAGATTGCTCCGGAAGCGTCGCTGACGGCGCCTCCTATCGTGCCGGTTGGCACTTGGGAAAAGGCTGGAGTGACGATCGATACGATCGCCGCCAGCAACACACAGAGTTGCGTCTTGAGCTTCATGGTCCTGATTAACCCCATTTTTAACTGATTCGCGAGAATAAAGGGACCGCGCAGCACACGGTCCACACATTAGTAAAACTGACTGAGTATGTCGCAGGTCTTGGCCAGTGTCAAGGACTTGTCTAGCGCCGGACAATACTGAACAGGTGTGTTTTGAATGAACAGTGGTCAGTCGCCAAGCGCTGCCCTTTGGGCGGCCTGCAATTCGGCGATGCCTTTGCGTCCAAGAGCGATCAATTGAGCCAGTTGGCTGTCATCGAACGCGTTCTTTTCGGCAGTGGATTGCAGTTCCACGAAGCGTCCCGCGCCTGTCATGACCACGTTCATGTCCACTTCGGCGTTCGAGTCTTCTTCGTAGCAGAGATCCAGAATTGCTTCATTACGAAAGATACCGGCGCTGGTGGCGGCAACGGAATCGATCACGGGCCACTTCTTCAGCGATCCGAAGCTTTGATACTTCTTCAGTGCGATGACCATTGCCACATAAGCGCCGGTAATGGCGGCGGTGCGCGTGCCGCCATCGGCTTGTATGACATCGCAATCGAGCGTTACGGTGCGTTCGCCGAGCGCATCCATGTCGACGACTGCACGCAACGAGCGTCCAATGAGCCGCTGGATCTCCATCGTCCGCCCACTTTGTCGGCCTTTGTTCACCTCGCGCGGGGTGCGCGTCGCTGTGGCGCGGGGCAGCATCGAATACTCCCCAGTGACCCAGCCCTTGCCGCTGTTTCTCAGAAACGGGGGAACCGTATCCTCAATTGTGGCCGCGCAAAGGACACGCGTGTTGCCCACCTCGATCAGAGCCGAGCCTTCTGCCGTGAGCAAATAGCCCGTCTGGATGCGCACAGGGCGCAGTTGGTCTGGTTGACGTCCATCAAGTCTCATGTGTTTTGTTCTAGCGTCCTGCCGATTGCATGCTGAAGTAAAGCACCGCGAACACGGCCGCAAACACGCCGATGATCACGATCAAGCAGGGCACGGCCCGGCTGTACTTCTGAAACTCGGCACCCGCCGAGACGGGTTTACGCTTGCCCGCAGCTCTGATTCTAGCCATGTCTTTCGAGGTTTCGCGGGCAACGGAGGCCGCCGCGATCGTTCCTAACTCCTTCTGTTGGGCCGCGTCGGCCCCTGCCCGCTACTGAGGTTTCGCGGGCAACGGAGGCCGCCGCGATCGTTCCTAACTCCTTCTGTTGGGCCGCGTCGGCCCCTGCCCGCTACTGAGGTTTCGCGGGCAACGGAGGCCGCCGCGATCGTTCCTAGCTCCTTCTGTTGGGCCGCGTCGGCCCCTGCCCGCTATGGATTGTCTCCAGCTTTCTGTAGAAAGCGCACGGTCAGGAATCCTAAGCCTAGCACCGCCACTCCGAGCACTCCGTACAACACTTCCGGATGCCGGTCACTAAATGGAACCACCGGCGGCGGAGGCGGTCGATATCCGGGATTCGTCTCCTGGGCGGCCGCATTCACAGTCGATGCCGCTTCCACCGAGGAACGTGCCAGCACCATCGGCAGGTCATAGCTCGGTGCCTTCGCATCCACGTTCCCGTAGTAGAGCCAATAGTCCCCACCCGTGGCGCTTACCGGAAAGATCACTCGCCGCAAGATCGATTCCACCGTAATGAAACGGATCGGCAGCGGCTTGTCGTCGTTGTGCCGCAGGCGGATGCGCAGGTGGCGCGCCATGGTGTCGCCGATCTGCAGAAAAAACGATTGCTCTTCCGGTGTCCGAAACAATACCCCCCTGGAATGTGGAGCCCAACCCTTCTTGGGATCTTCCGATGTTTCGATTTCCACCGCTCGATGAAACATCGTGTCGCCTTCGACTTCGAAGCGGATCAGATCTTTCGGCACACCTGTCGAGCCGAAGTCCAAATCGTAAACCGTGGATTTTGTCTTTTCCTCTTCGACCGGTGTCAGCT
>CAZCPL010000108.1:0-17843 GCA_964500255.1 uncultured Solibacteraceae bacterium
TTCCTGGCGGGATCGGGAGAGCTCTTCGCCCAAACGGATTCGAATCCGTTTGGGCCTTTCGTTGACCCGCTCATTGAAAGGAATGAAAGACTACGCCACGCCGCATGCCATGGATTGCTGGGCTCTCCGGATCCACCCAATGAGGGTTCGCGTCAGTTTGGCGTCCGAATCCTCGCAGTATTCTGAGGCCAACACTGATCGTTGGATCTTCCGAATCGAATACCCGCTCCCGCAGCGCGACATAGCGGTCAAAATGCGGGAAGCGCTCAGGCGGCGGCTCGATATAGCGCGGCATCTGCACCGTCGTTCCTCGCCCCACACGCCCGCGCCACGAAAACGGCAACAACGTTTGCTCGAAATACGCGTCATTCGCTGGCTCGAGCTTGACCTTCTCGACCTTCGTGATGGATGCTAAATCCTGCGATCGTCCGAGTGCCACGCAAAACACTGGGTTTTGAAAGATCTCCGCCCATTGCTCGCCATCCAGATAGAGCGTTAGCCTTGGCTGAAACAAGAAATCACGAAGATGGGGCTGCACCGTGCCCTGCACTGAAGTCGGATAATTCACCCCATCCTGCTCGAACTTCGCCCCACCTGCATAGATGATCTGCTGATGCTCTAGATCCTGCCCCTTCGCTGCATAGGTGAAGTGATAGCCGAACTGCACCGATGCAGGTTCCGGCAACTCCCCAAGGACCGTCGCGATGTGACCATAGATTGTCGATGGCGGCGGCATGTCATAGCTCACCTGCCGCCCAATTAGAAAGAACGGATAGCGGAACGACGCAATGGGTGCTTCCACGCGAATCCTGGTGACCAGCCGCGTATTCATACTCCCTACTCGTACCAATGGGCCGATGCTTGCGCGCCGAGTTGTCCCGCCAATTCCTGGATCACGCGGGGCGGGTACCCTTCCTCAATCGACACTCCGGCGATAGCCGCCTTCGCCTCGTGAAAGGCTTTCCTCTGATCGTCCAAAAAACCATCTGCCCAACCAACGTAGATGGGCGACAGCAACTCATCCTGAGATGCCAGCCATTCGACGGTCTGCTGAAACGCCCCCGGCTGAAACTGCGTGCCTTCGCCGCGATTCTCCGTATTGGGTCCAAACCAGCGCAAGAATGGATTGTTGCCGTGTTTGGTGACCGCGAAAATGGCCACCGCCGGCGTTAGATCGGTCAGATGCTGCGTCTGCTTGGCTCCACCGCTCAAAAATGCCAATCCGCCCAGCAGCGCCTTCACTCGTTCTTGCCTTTGCGCCAGTGGAAGCCGATAGGCATCCTGCTTGCGAACCGGTAACTTGACCAACTGCAGGTCCTCAGCTTTTTTCCGTCGTATCTCATCCAGGTTCTTAAACCCGACTCGCTTGGAGACAAAGAATGTCCCGGCGGTCGTGAGATCCAGCGAAAGAAGGCCCTGCAAGTGTGCCCGGTAAAATTCATGCTCGTAAGGAACTGGATCCCCATTCTGGCGTGTCATCGTGCCAAAATCAGAAGCGATGCCACCCGGTGAAATGGCGACAAACGTACTGACACGCAACGGCGACACTCTGGTAATCTCGGTGTCCTTTTCCATCGGCGTGGGTTCGGGTCCGCCGTCGAGCGCGGTCGCCTTCCTGGCATCTTTGGCCCTCGACGGCGCACGCATATACCCGAACAGATCGTCGTCCCAGAACTCAAGAGGATTCGAATCGGTATAGGCAATTTTGCCTTCTCGAAAAACTGGCGCTGCCTTCCACGCGCCACCCTGCGTCTCAAGTCCTGTACGAATCCAATAGCGGACGGCTTGCGCCGAAACGTAAGGATAAACGGCACGGCCAACACGAATCTTCTTCACCGCAATTGTATTGTCGGTCTTGGCAACCACATCGCGGCCCGCGTTATTCAAAGCGGATGCTTGCGCATCCAGTATCAAACAGCCAGTCAAAAACGCCATTTGTTCGTTCTACCTTTCTTGTGATCAGGCTTCGTCGTCCGCTGTCGCGCCGACGAGCTGGCGAGTATCTCGATCGCCAGATTCTGCGTTTTCCAATTCCGCAGCGAATTCCTTCAATTCCAGCTTCCTCTCATGGCTGAGTTGGAACAAGCGGATCATCAGCAGATCCCTCGTCAGTCCCCAATCGGCAAGGCCTGCACCGTCGTCGTCCTCAAACAGACCCAGATACTGTTCAAAGGTGAAAAGCAAGTCGTTGTGCTGCGTGAAGTCGCGCCGAAGTTCTTTCAGTAGCAGGTTCCGGAACTCCCACGCCTTTCTCACATAACTCAGTTCAATGATCAGTTTCTTCTTGCCGCTCCGCTCAATGGACGCGATCAACTTGTCCGCGAAGTCCTTGATCATCTCGATGCGTTTGGGACTCATTCCAAAAAACTCCTCCATGAAAACAGTGATCAACGGCCAATCCGGCATCCGGTACGACGTGTCTCTCAAATAGAGAAGACCGGCCAGATGTCTTCTCACAAATCGCGAGCCGGCCCTCAAGTCGAGAGATCCGCCCGAATACACCTGTAGCAGATCTTCTAGCACCGCGTTGCGCGAACGGCCCGCACGCGCTGGCAGTTCCGGCTCCGCCGGATTCTTCGGATTGACTGGCTTCTGCCGAAGCCAGCCCGACTGCAGCAGCCTCCTCCAACTGTAGTTCAGCGATGGAGATCCGAGCCTACGGAAGAGGCTTACCAGATTCGCTGGTATATCAAAGAGATCAAGCGACGCGCCTTGGCCCGAATTACTGAGCCAATACGCGGTTACTGACCCGAAGCCGCTGTCTTCTATTTCGAGTTCCTGCTCGAGCATTGCGGACATCAAATCCCTGACAACCAAAGTCCGCGGGAAGCGCACCTGAGGCATCTTCTCTTTCTTCGCCTGTGCACGGTCGAGTTCGGGATGCGGTCCATCCCATCCCATCGCGGCCGAAGCCAGACTGATCAGTTTTCGGTTATCACGCACATATTGCCTTGCAAACGTGAGCGTCAACTCAGGTGAATCGGCGTGCACCAACAAAATGCGTCCTTCGGCTCGGCGGCCTCCGAACGGTAGCGCCTGGAGCGCGGTCAAATAGGGGCCCGCGATCGGGAAACCACCGCTACTGCCAGGAAAGAAATTGAGCACGGCCGCCCCTGTGATCAATGGCATCTGGGCCCGATTGATCAGATGCGTCGCCGGTTCGCCTGAAAGAAAACACCGCTTTCCTTTCGCGTCCTCATCCGGTCGCGCGCGGTGCGCGTAAAGCACGCGGTCAGTATACGCCCTCCTGGAGTCTGCCTTCTTTTCAGCGGTTCCAGGCTGAACGTACTCGGCATTCGGGAAAACGCACGTGAGATAGCTGATCCACGCGCCGTTGAAGTAGATCTCCTTCATTTCTTCGGCCGCTACGTCGAGATCTTCGAGGGTCAACTGGGAAGGATCGCGCCTGCCCGTCATTGCACAAAGAGCGGCAATGCCGACATCGACGAAAGCGTTTCCTGTCCACTTTACAATCATACTTCTTCGATTTGACTGGCGAACTCCCCCTAAAGTCTACCAACTTTTGCGATTCAGTTTCCGCCGATCTGAATCCCTCGCCCTGATTTTGTTATTCTCCACATCGTAGATCAGCGAACTGAATCTTCGGTATCAAGCGACAATAGGAAGCCTTGAGTGCGGCTTCGAGAAACAACTGCTGCGGCGCGCAAAACGACATGTGGCCTCGGACGGTGATTGGACAAAGATTCGGCACTTTCATCTTGAGCGGCACCGGCGGCATCCGTACTTATAGGCCGGAGTGATTCCGCAGGCTGGAGGTTGGCTCCACTTCCAGCACCCCGTTCCCCCAAACCGTATGCCGCCCAACCCCGCAATATTTCGCTGCCTCCAGCATGGGAACAAACTCTCCCATTCCGGGGCCCCGATAGACCGCTTGCCCAAGTAACCCGCCCACGCTGTGCTTCTGCCCGGTCTTTGTGCTGAACCGTACCGCTTCCGCCACGCGATCGACGCGCCAATCGACCAAACGGACAACTTGCGCCCGCGCCACCAGCCCACGCCAATCCCAATCCAACGGCGCATCCCCATACATCGCGCAAAGATTTGAGAGTCTCTCTGCAATACGCGTCATCACCAAGCCAAACTCCGGCCGGGTGGCGATCTGCCCGTTCTGCTTCAACTGCAATGGCGTCACGAAGCGCACCCTCAACTCCTCGTACGCGTCGCCCTCACCGGCAAGCGGAAACTCCAAAGGCTCAGGCAACTGCTGACTCAGAAATTTCCCCTGCTCAAAGATTCGCGTCTGGTTCGCGTGAGGGTCCGGATCTCTCCCGATTAAGTCAACCGCCTCCAAGCGTACACGCCCACGCGAAGGACCCAGCCCCGTTTCCGCAAGCTGGGAAAACGCCAAAATGAAATATTCCAGCGGCGGATCTAGTGTCAGAAAGAGGTGGATGTCAAAAAAGAACGGCTTGGCGGCCTGCACCGTGATTCCGTCGAGATGCGAAGCGCGCAATACGAAAGGCCGTGGCGGATCCTGTAACCCGCTCGGACCCGCATCGCACGCCGCAGGCTCAAAAATCCGGGCATACGCGCACTCGGTACGCAGCTCGCAACTCCGTGCCCCTGGGCAATTCGGGACACATGCGATTTCGTGCAAAATCGTACCGAGCGCCCCTCTTAGGACATTGCTCGCCTTGCCATGCGGATAAGAAACGCGCTCCGCACTCACAAAATGGAAGCGAAGCCGGTACAAACGAAAGATGGCCGCCATGTTTTCTGAGACAATCCTATCGCACACACGATCGACGGTCTTCGGTCAAAGAGGCCGTCAATTGCCGGACCAGACGGCCTCCGGTGAAAGAGGCCGTCGATCTGCGGGACACCAGTTCGATTTCGGCTCAGTTCAGATACGGATCCGCACCAAGCGCGCGCGGAGTCCGCCATGCGTTCGACGAGGCGGCGCTCGACGTCGTCATCGACGGGGCGCGCACTGTTCCCACTATTCCCATCACGTCGGGCGGATCGTGTTTCTGGCACGGCAACTGCCAAGTGCCGCCTGGACATCGCTGAGTGTTGCGCGGAGACAGAGTGCGGGATTCAACCCCAAAGTCGCCGCTGGTGAAGCGAGCCGACGTTAGCGCCAAGCGCGAGTATCAAGCGGGCAATCGATTGAAGTCCTTGCCATCGTAGACTTCCGGCATTGAGATCTCTATGCCAAACGACGGGAAGGGAATGATCGCTTCCGGAAGAGCTCGATGCGGGCGCGCGTTTGGGATACCAGTACGTATTCCCGCAGTGATTCCACTTCCGCGGTAGAGTTCGAACTTGCCGCCGTAATCGTAGTCTGCGGTGGATGGGGAAAGGATCTCGAAAACGAGTGCCGGATTGGCGATCGCTCGGCGATTAAACGCATAGACTGGCCCTCCGTAAACCACTGAAGCATCGGACGGACGAATTCTTCTTGCTGGATGCGGATACGCGCGGAACCGATTGCCTTGCAAGATCCGCCGTACAGGCGAACGTTCCATGCGGTTAAGATCCCGCCTTCGAGGACCGCGTGGTTGAACGAGACATCATCCATTCTGAAGATCTCGCCGCCATGCAGTTTCGGTTCGGCAATCCGCACGGTCGTCGTAGTCGAGTAATTCTTCGAGGGTAGTTTTGAGAATCGGCGCAGCACCCATTCTCTCAATTCTACCCGTGAAGAGGGCGAAAACTTTCAGTGATGAAAAAGGCGAAACAGCCGCAGACAGTTGATCGACGCACGCCCAATGCGCTAGTCTGCCGTGATAGGATGCAACTTCACACTTGTCCAAAGCCAGACCGATCTCAAGCGACGATGCCGCTGCGCTAGTCGAACCCGGCATGTGGCTTGACTACGGACTCGCCCTGTCGCAGCCCGATGTTTTCGATCGCGCGTTGGCCCTGCGCAAGAGCGAACTGTCGAATGTGAAAATCCGATCGTGCATCACCATGAAGCCGCGGGCGGTGGTGGAATGCGATCCCGAAGGCGCTCATTTCCATTGGTTCAGTTGGCACTTTTCCGGGTACGATCGCGCGAAACACGACGCGGGCCTGTGCAATTATATGCCCGTCAATTTGAGTGAAGTGCCCGATTACTATCGGCGATTCCTCGCTCAGGCAGGTGTCGCCGTTCTCAAAGCACGCCCAGCGGATGCCGATGGATTCTTCAACTTCGGGCCCACCAACGGGTGGCACCGGGCCTTGATCGAAAGCGCGAAGACGGTCGTCGTCGAGCTTTCCAACACCCTGCCCCATGCGCATGGCGAGCAGAACGGAATACACGTGAGCGAGGTCGATTATGTCATCGACGGAGACCACGAGCTTACTGCCGAACTTCCCAATGTCGAGCCCAAAGACGTCGATCGTGCTGTCGCTCGCCACATTGCAGCGCAAGTGGGCGATGGATCGTGCCTCCAGATTGGCATCGGAGGCATGCCAAACGCCGTCTGTTCGCTGCTGTTCGAAAGCGGCGCACGCGATCTTGGCGTCCACACCGAGATGCTCACGCAGGGCATCGTGGATCTCTACAAAGCGGGCCGCCTGACCGGTGCGAAGAAGACGCTTCATCCTGGAAAGCTCGTGTACACGTTCGCTCTCGGCACAAAAGACATGTATGCCGCGATCGACAACAACAAAGACTTTCTTTGCTGCCCTGTTGAGTTCACCAACTCACCGCGGAACATCGTTCGCAATGACAATGTCATTGCGATCAACAACACCACGCAGGTCGATTTACAAGGGCAGGCCGCATCGGAATCGGACGGACATCGCCATATCAGCGGAACCGGTGGACAAGCGCAATTTGTGCGGTCTGCCTATGACTCGAACGGCGGAAAATCGTTCATCTGCCTGGCATCTACTTACGAAAAGCACGGGCAGCGCCGCAGCCGTATCGTGTTCGATCTGACCGCCGGCAATGTTGTCACCACCACTCGCTCGGACATGATGTATCTCGTGACCGAATACGGCATGGTGTGCTTGAAAGGGAAGTCCGTTGCCGAAAGAGCCAGGGCGATGATCTCTCTCGCGCATCCGGATTTTCGCGAAGATCTCGAACGCCAGGCTTTTGAGCACAGGCTCATTCCGCGAGCTGTTTCGTTTCGATAGACGGCAATCAGCGGCAAGTCATGCTTGGCCGGTAGACCTGATGCAGGGTGCTGCCGCTACTGCCTCCGATAGACGTACCGCCGCCGGGAAGGTGGATGAGACCGTTGAAAAAGGCCATGCCCGTCACGCCATGCACTGGGGTTGGAATCGGAGCCATCATTGTCCACGAATCGGTGAATGGGTGGTACACGTCGTGATCGGGATGCACGCCGTTGGGTTTATCGTTGGCACCTTCTCCTCCGAACACATGTAGGCAGCCATTGGCGGCTACTGCATTCAGGCCTCCACGAGGATGGATCATCGGCGGGTAGAACTTCCACTCGTTGGTGCGCGGATCGTAGGCTTCGACGCGGTCTGTTTGCTCGCTCTGGAAGCCGGCTTGGAAGCGACCTCCAACGATGTAAACCTTGCCACCCATGGCAGAGGCTGCGAGGTGGCGGCCGCACCGCCTGCGCGTGCGGTTGGCATAGGCGATCGCATCGTCCAAACAGTCGTCCGCGGATCGAATTCGTAGACACTGTTCACGAAGGGCCCCAAAGTCGTTGAAGTTGCTCGCGCCATCCCAGGCGTGCAGTATGTCCGGGCCGCGCCGCCGTACCGGCAGTATAATGCGACAGTCTATCAGAGCACTCACCTCCAGGGCGGAACGATTCAAGGCGCCAGCCCGGATAGCTCCCTGCTCAATCCATGGCTGCAATGCTGGGGTATGGCCAACCTTTTTGTGCTCGGCGGCTCGTCGTTCCCGCAAACAGTTTTGCCAATCCCACGCTGACGGTCCTGGCGCAGACCTTACGAACCAGCGACGCAATCGTAGCTCGCTACTTGAAGAAACCGGGCCCTTTGGTGTGAGCGGGAGTCCGCCGGGGTATAGCCTGCATGGTGTGTTCTCGAAAAGGAAGCCGGCCCCTGGAGGAAGATTTTCAACAATCGAGCATTTGCGTGTCCGGTTTTTCGAGAAACGGTTGCTTTACAACCTGAAGGCCCATGCCGGTTCTAAGGGTTTGCACTTTCTTGGCCCATCCAACGGCCTTATAGCTGGCGCCTGCAACCAATCACGATTCCAGTGAAGCCCCGAAGGGGCACCGCGCAGGTTGCTAACAAACCGACCGAACCCTCGATTGTGCTTGGCAGCTTTAGCGCGAGCGGGAACCAAAGCAGTACATTGCCCCTCGAGTCCGAACAAAGACCCGCCCAGCGCTGAGGGCCGGAGTGCCGCGTACTTCTTCTGCGAGATCGTTCGTCGCCAACACCTCCCAGGCACCTCCGGCCTTGAGCACCGTCACCTTACCGTCGCCATTGGCGAGGTAGAGTTTGCCGTCGGCAGCCACGGGCGACGCATAGTATTCGCCAAGTGCATCCTTGTTCCGGCCCTGCTTCAACACTTGCCCGTTCGACGCATTTAACGCAGTAATGATCCCACCATCGCGGACCATATACAGCACTTCCCCGTACAGCAGCGGCGCAGGAATATAAGGCACATTCTTTTTGAAACGCCACGTTGCCGCGGACTTCGGATTCAGCTTGCCTTCCAGCTTGCCTGCGCCATGCAGCGCAAAAACGCCCGCCTCCCCGATCGTCATGTTCCGCGCCAAATTCCACTCGTTCGCATCAATGAACCGATCGCCATTTTCGTCGAACGCGCCGAATTGATCGGCGACATCCTTCATCGCGCTTAGTTCTGCGGGAGAGATTTGCCTGTCACGATCTTTATCCAAATTCGCGAGGGTCGATTCGAATGTCGGCATCCACGGCTCGCCGGTTCCACTCATAACGAAAAACAGATTGTCGCCCTGCGCAACGGGAACGCCCTGACTGCCATTCGAAGCGATCGGCATCCACCAGCGCTGTTCACCAGTCGCCACATAATAGGCATCCACACGCGTGGAACCAAGCACAATCAATTGCGCAGGACCCTGCTGCGACGGCCGGAACACCATCGGACTCGCCCAGCCAAGCGGAATTCCAGGGCGCTCGGTCTTCCAGCGCTGCTTTCCTGTCTTGCGGTCCACCGCAATCACAAAGGATTTCGCATTCTGGTCGCAAACCAGAATCACTTGATCGCCCTCCACGATCGGCGACCCCGCCATTCCGTAGAAATTCTGAAACGGACCAAGCGGCAGCGTCCATCGATCTTTGCCATCGCGCGTGTAAGCGGCCAGGCCAAAATCGGGAAAGAACACCACCACACCATCCGCATCGGCAACGGGACTCGGCGACGCCGGATCATTCGCTTTGTAGATCGGCGCGAACCGATCTCGCTGAATGTGCCGCCGCCAAAGCTGCTTGCCGGTCTTGGCATCGAGCGCGATTGTGAGCAGCACGCCCGGCTCGCTGGCGGTGAGATAGAGCCTGCCGCCAGCGATCACCGGAGAAGATTGCCCATACGGGATCGCCGCTTTCCAGACCACGTTTTTCGTTGGCGAGAAGTCCACCGGATAACCGGTGCCATCCGCAACGCCGGATCCGTTGAGTCCGCGAAACTGGCCCCAATCATCGGCCATCGCTACGAATGCAAGGAGTAGGAAAGCGGCTTTCATTGTGTTCTAAGCCTTCGAAGCAGCCGACAGCGGCTGCAGCGCCTGAATCAGCGAGTGATTGCCAAGCCGGCCCTTGCCATCTTTCTGCAATCTTCCGTAAAGCTGACTGATCATGCCCGTTGCGAGCAGCGGCACACCGATTTCGCGCGAGTACTCCAATACGAGATCGAGGTCCTTTTGCTGCAGGTCGATCATGAAGCCTGGGAGCCAATAGTCATCGAGAATCTGCGGCGCGCGCTTCGACAACATCCAACTTCCCGCTGCGCCGGATTCGACAGCGGCAACGGCCTTGCGCATATCGAGTCCTGCAGCTTCGCCGAACATCATCGCTTCGCTCACTGCGAGCAGGTTGACCACGACGAGAATCTGATTCAGCAGCTTGGTCACTTGACCTTTGCCTGCGGGACCCATGTGCGTGATGCGCGTGCCGATCTTTTCGAGCACGGGCTTCGCGCGTTCAAAGTCGGCGTCGGAGCCACCGGCCATGATCGCCAGCGTTCCCAATGCAGCACCTTCGCTGCCGCCCGATACAGGAGCATCGACAAACCCGATGCCCATCGCGGCGAGGCGCGCGGCAATCGATTCGGTCACCTTGGGTGAGATGGTGCTCGTGTCGATGACGAGGCTGCCTTTGGCGAGCTTCGCTGCTGCGCCTTCTGGCCCAAAGAGGCACTCTTCCACATCGATCGAGTTGGTGACGCACAGCATCAACACCGACGATTGCGCGGCGAGTTCTGGAATCGACGACGCCTTTTCGACGCCGATCGATGCGGCGAGTTCATCCGCCTTGGCGGCGGTGCGATTGTAGATGCGAACGGACTCGGCCTTAGACGCAAGGTTCCTGACCATGCCGATGCCCATGATGCCGAGTCCAATAAATCCGACAGTTTCAGCCATATCCAGTAAGGTTAGTACATATAGAATAGGCACTGCCATGACGTTTCACTTGTTCGCCTTGCTGCTGGCTCCGCGGCCCGATGACGTCGACCGCTACCGCCACCGCGCGTTTAGCAATCTCATGGCCGCAGGCATGGCTACGAGTGCCCAGATACGTAGCTGTATCCCGCCGTTCGGGCTTTCGATCCTTTGGGAATACAAGATGACCGGTGTGAGTGACAGGGGCTTCGCCTTGGATGCGCGCGATGGCAAGCTGCTTTGGCGTCGATATCTGGGCGGACAGACGGCGGGGGCGCCGATTACCTGGTCAGTGGCTGGGCGACAGTATGTGACGGTTCTGAATGGGCACGGTGTGTTCACGTTTGCGCTGGCTTCGGAATGATCTCGTTGTTGTTCTTTGTCGCGCTGTCGCCTGAACGGCCTCTGGCGTACTATCTGACGGATCCTTGTTTGCGAACGGTTCTGGCGGATCGGTTCATGCCATGCTCCGAACCCTTGCGCAAGACCAAGGCGAACGTGCGTTTGGCGGGAACGATCCGTGAAGGCGAGAACGATCAGGCGCAGATCTACGATGTCGAGTATACGCGCGAAGGTTCTTTGCAGGTGGACGCGCGGTCGGTGCTCGCGGGACCGTCCAAGGCGCAGCTTCGTGAAATCCATGCGCAGGTGAATCGCAACGGTGGGGCGTTTCTTTCGACCGAAATCTCTCCAAAGTATTCCTGGCCAAAGTGGGTCAGGGCGCGATGGCAGTCGAGCGATGGATCGAGCACGGATCACTATGTTCAGCAGCGCGATGCCCAGTGGCTTCCGCTCGATTTTGGTCCGGTGTTCGAAGCCGCGCGAAGGGTCTTGCCCGATAGCTACATCATGGATGCAGCGACCGGGAGTCTGGATATAGAATCGAAAGTCTATCGAATCGACGCCGGCCCGGAGGGCGATATCGAGGTTCCGTTTCGAATTGCTGAGCGCGTGATTCCGGGCGTTGCCAGATTCCATCTGGGCAAAGATTCACCTCGGCTGTGGACCCGGCGTCTGGAAACAGGCATCGGTTCGGACCCTCCGAATGCAATGGCGCCGCATCCGATTCGTTTCTTTCAGCCGCATCCCTGTCTGCGACAGAATCGGGAAGACCGGATTGGTCAGTGTTCCGCAGCTTCGCCGGAAGACCGTCAGAAATGGCTGGCCGCGCGGTCGAAGCTGCGGGAGGTCGGCCAGATCGGCGAGTATAAAGTCTTCGAGTTAGACTATCTGGAAGCCGGATACAACTCGCCGACCCAGATCAGGACTGCGTTGGTTGGCAGATCGCTCGATGCCTTGTATGAGATCTGGGGACGCGACAGTACGAACAACAGCCTCGGTGGCGCGCTTCCGGTAAAGATCGTGATGGCCGGAGGTACGCAGCCGTTGATCGAGACGAACTTTTCGGATGGCGGCATGTATGTCTACAACTATCAGAGTTTTTTCTGGTTGGGTCCGAGAGGCCCGCGATTGGTGGACTTTGCTCCGGTCGGGAAGGCGGCACAGAAGGCAATCCCAAAAACCGAAGCGCTTTATGATCCCGCCACAGGATATGGTGTTCGGCGGCTTCGTTTCACGGTGGGAACGTACGAGAGAGCCATTGGATTTCGGAAAGTCGCCTGCTGCGTCGGGCTTGTCGAAGTTCCGTACACGATCGAAGACGGCGTCGCGACCCCCGTGCAAGGCAAAGCAACCTATCGTCGCATTACGTCCGGTACCATGGCGCGGCCCGCCGATCGCTGACAAGCGAAAACGCGCGAGGTTTCCAGTACGTTGTACCATAAGTGCTTTTGATTATTCTTACGCAAGGACACTCAAGAACAGCTCCACAATCGAAGCCCAGGCAACATGGTTCGAAGCATAGTGAATCTGAGCGCGAGGGTACTTCCAATCCGCGCGGTCGACGACCGCGTGCAGTGCTCCCGAAGGGTAGGCGGCCGCGATGTCGTCCATGAATTCAGCAAAGCTCCCATCGAAGACCCGCTTGGGAACTCGCTTGCGTCCGCCATCCGCGCAAAGGACTAGAGCACTGCCATTCGGGCCCCGATAAAGTCCCGCGATTTCGATCTTCCGGGGAGAGGATCCGACCTCAGCGCCGAGGAAGGCCGCGCGGATGCGGCGAGGTTGGAGATTGCTGGCCGCAAGTATCCTCTGAACGCTGCTAGCAGGCAGTTTCAGGTCTTCGGCGAGAGTTCGAACCGACCATTTCCTGCTATCCTTGGGGCGCTGCAGAACGCGGGTTTGGACCTTACGGCGGACCTCCTCTGGATACTTGCGAGGCCGGCCCCCGCGAGGGGAATCGCGCAGACCGTCCAATCCATGGAGCGCATAGGCGCGACGCCACTTTCCCACCGTGACGGCGGGCACGTTGAGTGCGGCGGCGATCTCCGCATTGGTCGCTCCACGCGAGGCGTTCATGACAATATCGGCGCGCAGCCCGATCGCGCGGTTGTGGCCCTGCCGGAGCGCAAAATCCTGCAAATCTGCAAGCGCGCGACTGTCCAGAAGTATGGGATGAGCAACACGCGGCATGTTCTCTAGCCTAACAGAGTCGCAGAATACTATAAACAACTATTTACACAAAGTTCTATTACCAAATACCCTTGCTGGAGACACGTACCCCCCGTAAGATCTGGGAAGAACGAGTCAGGCGACATCCGGATCGGAGTGGATGCGAATGACCTGATTCGCAAAGATCCGGAGGTCGTTTTGAAGAGATTCTTCTTATTGTCAATCGCTGCACTTGGATTCAGTTCTCTATCCAGCGCAGCTGTCATCTCGTGCGTGATCAATCAGGCAACGGTGCCGATCAATTCGACCAGCGCAGGAGCCACCGTGTCCTGCGGAGGAGTCTCAGCCGCGACGGTTGCGGCGAACGGGGCAGGCAGTTACATCTCGTCGATCGTTCTGACAGTGAAAGGGACGTTCAACGATTCTGCCATCACGCCGGCCTACTTCGGACTGCTGAACTTCGCATTCAATGAACAGTCGAGTGAGTTTACCATCGCAACCATCGCTGGCAACGCGCCACTTGGTGGCATCGCCTCCGACACAGGGAGCACGGGCAACCTGCAGGGATTCACTTCTGGCCTGAACTTGGCGGCGCTGGCTTCATTCAATGTGAATGTGCTCGAGACGCTCATTTCCGGGGGGCGCCTTCCTGAAAGCTCGAACGTCACGGTCACCTACGATTACACTGTGTCGAGCGGCATTCCGGAACCATCCACCTACGCAATGATGGGTCTCGGCTTTTCGGCGCTTGCCTTCTTCGGTCGCCGCTTGAAGCGCTAGTCAGACCTTCGAACGAATATCAACCGGTCTCTGGCCTTCGGGGCTGTGAGACCGGTTTATCATTTGTGGCTTCAGCGGTTCGCAAGGCGATCAAAGAGCCATTTCCAGCGCAGCGATTTCATGGCCGTGCGATTCCTGCTCGCGCTCGGCAGTTTCCTGGCACTGGATGCAGAAGGCAGCCCAAGGAACGGCAGCGAGCCGACGTGGACTGATTGTTTCTTCGCATCCCGCGCAGAGTCCGAACTGTCCTCCTTGCATGCGGCGAAGCGCCAACTGGATTTCCCGTAGGCGCGAGGAACTTCGTTCCAGACTGCCGATCGCCTGGTGGCGGTCGTTCGCCTGCTGAATGCGATCTAGTTCGTCGGGGCTGGAATCGATTGCCAGCGCTTCGAGGTGTACGCGTCCCCTTCCAGCCTGGGCTTGAGCCTTCTCAAGCAATTGCCGATAGGCGCTAAGATCTTTCGTCGTCATTTGTATGGTCTCCGCTTTCTGAGATTCCGAACCAAGAGCACGCATTGGGCCATTTGAGAAAACCCTGCTATTCGTAGGTTTTCGACCGCTTTTGGCCACCAGTGACCACCTATGGTCAAATTGCTTCGTTGCAAGGCGGGTTGACAACATCGACAAACTGGCAACTCTTCGTCATGCCTTGCGCCGCGCCAGAGACACGTCCCTCCCTTTCAACGCAAAGTTCGATATCAATCGGGATCATCATGACGCAAAACAAGTATGGCCGCCTGCGTGCATACGAAAGAGCAGGAGGCAGCAGAATGAAATATCTAGTGGCTTGGGGGCTTGGTGTCCCAGGTTTTCTCATCGTTGCGTGGTTCCTGCTGCGCAACTGCTAAATACACCTAAACAACGACGGTCGAAAGACCGCCTCGCTTTCTCACATATTCAAACAGGGAGGTACTTCGAGATGAAACATTCAAGATTGGCGACCGCATTTCTTCTTTGCGGCGCAGCGTTCACGTGTTGGGGACAGGTAGGCGCCGATGTAAAACCGGACAACACCAAGACAAACAAGCGCGACCGGAACCCGCACCAAGCGACGGCGGATGACCAGAAGATGAATGCCTCCGACACGGAGTTAACACGCAAGATCCGGCAGTCGATTATGGCGGACAAGACTCTATCCACATACGCTCACAACGTCAAAATCATCAGTCAAGACGGCATGGTGACGATGAAGGGTCCTGTCAAATCGGAAGCCGAGAAGAAGAACGTCATCGCCAAAGCTGTAGCGATTGCTGCTAAGGCCGAGAACGTGATCAATCAGATTTCAGTAGCCAAGTAACACAATTCACCTAAGGAGAATGATCATGATGGAAAGTAAGAACACTTCTGTGTTCGGCATTTATAAGAATCGTATCCAAGCCGAGATGGCTGTGGATCGTATTGTCACCGCAGGCTTTGTGCATACCGCCATCTCGGTGTTGCTGCCGGATATCGAAAGTTCGAAGGATTTCGCCCACGAGAAGAGCACAAAGGCACCGGAAGGGACGACTGCGGGGGTCGCCACCGGAGGTGTGATCGGAGGAACGCTCGGCCTGCTCGCAGGTATTGGCGCACTTGCGATTCCGGGCGTTGGCCCCTTCATCGCGGCAGGCCCAATTATGGCATCGCTCGCAGGCCTTGGAGTGGGCGGAGCCTTGGGCGGACTGGTCGGGGCTCTCGTCGGAATGGGCATCCCGGAATACGAAGCGAAACGCTATGAAGGGCGAGTGAAGGACGGGGGCGTGCTCTTGTCCGTTCATTGCGACACTTCTGACGAAGTGACCAAAGCGAAAGAACTATTGAAATCCACTGGCGCAGACGATATCTCGTCAGCCGGTGAAGCGAGCTCGGACATGGGTGTTCAGCGCCAGGGTGCATCTCTCGGGATGTAACATCCTTCGTGTCCAAGGAAGGGAGGGCCGACCGATTGGCGGCCCTTCCTCCACCTGACTCTCTCAGTATTCGCGATCGTTCTTGATGCCGGGCTCCGGCTGTGGATACTTACCGTTGGGGCCAAGTTGCACAGGCGCGAGCCCATCGGGAGTGAGCTTGTCGACATTCGGCGCGAACTCATGCGGGCAGTTGAGAATCTGATCGTAGGTGACGATCTGCCCCGTGTGGGCGGCCATGCGTCCCATCGATGTCACCAAGCTCGCTTCCGCACCACGACGAACCTCGTTGTAGGGGGTGTCATTTCGGATCGCATCGAGCAGGTCATCCCACTCCCATTGATACGGACTCTTTTCCGGTTGCGGAAAAGCCCACAATAGATTCGGATCCGCAGGCAGCGGTAGGTCTTTGCGGCTGTTGATGCGCGGAATGTTCTGACCCTTATAAATGCGGGTGATCCCGGGCGTATGCGAGAACGACGAGATGACGGCCGACCCTTTGGAACCGTGGGCGTAGGAGGCGAACTCGTCGCGAGCCCCGGCCATATTGCGTCCATCGAAGTAGAGGCGCGAACCATCGGGATATACAAACTGCACTGAGTAGTTGTCGAAGTTCTGATCGAGCGAATCGCCTCGAAAGTGGCGTGCGCCGATGGCGTGCGCTTCGACAGGCCACGCGCCTTTCATCCAACTGCATTCGTCGATTTGATGGATGTAGTAGTCGCTGAAAACGCCGCCGCTGGCCCACAAAAACCCGTGGAACTTGCTCAACTGATACATCACCTCGGGCATGCCCGAGGGTTTGGGCGGAGCGGTGCCGCCGCCTTGCCCCATGCGATAGCCGCGCATGGCGACAATCTCGCCGATTTGTCCATCACGGATGCGATTGAGCAGTTCCTGACGGGCGCGGCAGTGGCGGACCATGAGTCCCACGCCGACTTTGAGGTTCTTGCGCGAGGCGAGTTCGCCCAGTTCGAACATGCGCTTGGTGGTCGGTCCGTCGACGGTGACGGGCTTTTCCATGAAGCAGTGCAGCCCGCGATCGATGGCGTATTTGAAGTGGACCCAGCGGAAGGCGGGCGGGGTTCCGAGGATGACGACGCTGCCGGGCTTGAGGGCATCCATCGCTTGTTTGTAGGCGTCGAAGCCGAGGAAGCGGCGATCTTGGGGAACGTCGACTTTTTCGCCGAATTGCGTTTTGAGCCTGTCGTAGTTGCTGTTCAGCTTCTGGGGCACGACATCGGCGATGGCGACGAGCTTGGTGGGTCCGTTGTCGACGGAGAGGGCGTTGGCGGCGGCTCCGGTGCCGCGGCCGCCGGCACCGATGAGGGCGACTTCGACGGTGTTGTTTTCGGCGGCGTGGACGTGGGGGAGTGTTATGCCGGCGAATGCGGCGGCTGTGGATGCAGTTAGAAAATGACGGCGGGAATTCTCACTCATGAGTGGCAGGATCCTTTCTACGAGGTCAGCATATCGCATATGGATCCGGCGCGCCGCGAACTGTTCGCTTTGGGTTGCTTGCGCGAGAGGGTCAAGCCCCGGCGACTGCTGGCAATACTATAGTGTTGGTGGCACCCCAGCCAGTGGTTCAAGCTTTGATCGAGTTCCTCGCGGGCTCTCATTCGCCTTTCCGGCATGTCGGTCCAGCAATTTCAAGATCTCCTGAGATTGCGCATGGTCAGCGTCTGCCGTCCGCCATCCGTTTCTGAGCTTGCGCAGAAAGCAACGAGCAACTCAGAACAATAAGACTCAGCACAATCCTCATCCATGCATTCTACGCGATAGGCGCTAAACTAGAAGCAACCCACCCGCGAGAAGAAACGGCAGCGTCCCAATCATCTATGCTTGATCGCATCTCCGTGCACGGAGCAAGGCAGCACAATCTTAAGAACATCGACGTCGAGATTCCACGCAACACTTTTACGGTGATTACGGGGCTTTCCGGCTCCGGCAAGTCCTCGCTTGCGTTCGACACCATTTACGCCGAAGGCCAGCGGCGCTACGTCGAAACTCTCTCGCCGTACGCGCGCCAGTTTCTGGATCAGATGGAACGCCCCGAAGTCGATTCCATCGACGGGTTGTCGCCGGCGATCTCGATCGAACAGAAGACCACCAATCGAAG
>CAZCPL010000109.1:0-4063 GCA_964500255.1 uncultured Solibacteraceae bacterium
CTACATAACATTGCGACCGATCGCGTGATGAATTTCTGCGTCGGCAATTTTCCGGCTCCGGTCGAAAGCGCCGCAACCAAAGGCTTGTTGAACGGGCTGGAGGTCGAGCGCAAGATCGCGGACAACCAACCGGTTTCGGCATTTGTGTTCAAGACCATTGCCGATCCGTTCGCGGGCCGGGTGACGTACTTCAAAGTCATGTCCGGTGTGGTGAAAAACGACATGCACCTGATCAGCGGACGCTCTGGCGTGGATGAGCGTCTGGCCCATATCGGCTGCCTGCTGGGCAAGACCATCACCCCCGTCAACGAACTCAAGGCCGGCGATCTCGGTGCGGTCGCGAAGCTGCGCGACACGCTGACTTGGGACACTCTGGCCGAGAAATCCTCGCCGATTGTCTATCCGCATGTGGAAATGCCCGAGCCGTCGATTGCGTATGCGATCTCCGCCAAGACTCGCAATGACGAGGACAAGATGGGCAATGCCATCCACAAGATTCTTGAAGAAGATCAGACGCTCCGGTTTTATCGCGATCCTCAGACCAAAGAATTTCTGCTGGGCGGCAATGGTCAGCAGCACATTGAGGTGGTCTGTAGCCGACTGCGCAAGCGCTATCATGTCGACGTCACGCTGCATGCGCCGAAGATTCCGTATCGCGAGACGATCCGCGGCAAGGCGGATGTTCATGGACGTCACAAGAAGCAGACAGGTGGACACGGGCAGTTCGGCGATTGTAAGATTCGTATGGAACCGCTGCCCCGCGGCGGCAAATTCGAGTTCGCCAATGAGATTTTTGGCGGTGCGATTCCGAGGCAGTATGTGCCCGCTGTGGAGAAGGGCATTGTGGAAACGGCCGAGCGCGGCTACCTGGCGGGGTTCCCGCTGGTGGACTTCAAAGTCACGCTCTACGACGGGTCGTATCATGACGTCGATTCGAACGAAATGTCCTTCAAAATGGCCGGCCGCAAGGCGTTTCGCTTAGCGATGGAACAGGCCAAGCCGGCCCTGCTGGAACCCGTTATGAAGGTCGAAGTGCAATCGCCGGTCGAGTTTGCGGGCGATCTCATGGGCGACATGAACAGCCGTCGAGGAAAGATTGCCGGCATGGATACCAAAGGCAGCACGCAGGTTGTGAAGGCGATGGTTCCGATGTCGGAAATGCTGACGTATCAGAACGATCTCATCTCGATGACACAGGGCCGGGCGTCCTTCACCATGGAGTTCGACCACTACGATTTTCTTCCGGCTCCGCAGGCGGAAAAGGTCATCGCGGCGGCTAAGGCCGCGGGTGTGGGTCACGAGGAAGAGGACGAGTAGTTACTCGCATTCGGGCGACCTGCGGTAGAGTCGAAGTTGATCGACATGGCCGCCCGAATCGAAATCGAATACTGCACTGGATGCCGCTGGATGTTGCGTGCGGCGTGGATGGCGCAGGAACTTCTCACGACCTTTGAATCCGATCTCCGCGAAGTGGCGCTGCAGCCTGGTTCCGGAGGTGTCTTCGAAGTCCGCGTCGAAGGGGAGACCGTGTGGTCGCGCAAGGGCGAGGGGCGGTTTCCCGAGATGAAAGAGCTAAAGCAACGGGTACGCGATCGCATCGCGCCCGAGCGCAGTCTGGGGCATTCCGACAAATGAGTATTCTGGCATTGCGCGGCCGCGTGGTGCTGCCGGATTCTATCCTCGAAGATGCTGCGGTTGTTTGCCGCGATGGCCGGATCGCTGAGGTTTCGAAGCGTCTTCCGCGCGGTGTCACCGCAGTGGAATGCGAGGGCTGGATTGTGCCGGGATTCGTCGACATTCATGTCCACGGTGGCGCCGGTGCGGACTACATGGACGGCACCGCCGACGCAGTGCGAATTGCGAATCTTGCGCATCTGCAGCGTGGCACGACAACCGTGTTTCCGACAACGACAACCGGCTCACCGGCGCAGATTGAGAGGATGCTTCGGGCTTGCAGAGAAGTGCGCGATGGATGGCGAAAAGATAGCGCGCGGATTGCGGGCGTACATCTGTATGGACCTTACTTTGCGGAAACCAAAGTGGGATGCCATTCCGTCGATGGGCGTCGCGATCCAACTGCCAATGAGTACGAGCAATACTTCAAACTAGGCATCGTCAAAATCGCGACCTGCGCGGCTGAACTGCCCGGTGCCACGGCCTTCTATCGCGCCGCTCGGAAGCGCGGCTGTCTCATCACTTGTGGCCATTCGGAAGCCACTTGGGCGGACATGGATCGCGGCTTTCATGCAGGCATGCGGCACGTCGATCATTTCTGGTGCGCGATGAGTTCCGTGCCCTCGCTTCGGGCTCGTCACGGTACTCCGATGCAGGCCAGTATGGCGGAGTTCGTTTTGGCGAATCCGGACATGAGCACCGAGGTCATCGCCGATGGCCAGCATCTCAGCAAAGAACTGCTGGAATTCGCTTATCGTATGAAAGGCGCAAAGCGGTTGTGTCTGGTGACGGATGCGAATCGTGCCATGGCTATGCCTGCAGGGCGTTATCGCTTTGGTCCCGCAGAGGATGGCGCATGGTTTGAGAGCAACGGCAAAGTGGGATTCGTGCCGGGATCCGGTCTCGCGAGTTCTGTGGTGGGGTTGGAGACGATGGTCCGCAACATGAAGAAGATGACCTCGGCGACGTTGCCGGAGGTGGTGCGGATGGCATCGCTGACTCCGGCCGAGCGCGCGGGTGTGGCTTTGGAAATCGGCAGTATCGAGCCGGGCAAGTTTGCCGACCTCGCGGTGATCGACGCTCGAATGCGTGTCAAGCGCGTGTTTCTTGAGGGTGAAGAGGTTCGCCGGGGATGAGGTGCCGGGTGAAACCCTTGGCGCAGAGGGTGTTGAAAGCATCCAGCACTTCCGCTGGAAAGCGTTGTGGAGCAGAGTATCCACGACGCGCATAAACCCAGAGCCGCTGCAGATCTCCCAGCATGATGTTCACGATCTTTTCCTGCGGAAGTTCGTCGTTGCAGTAGCCTTCGAAGGTCGTTTCCCATGACGCCACCCTTGCCGGAACCTCCGGCCATTCCACGGCATGCGTTGCGTACACCCGGCGGGGCATGAACGGCTTGCAAACGTAGAGGACGCTCGAAGGCTCTTCGATCAGACGTTTTGAGTACGAAATGTTTTGGGCTGTGTTGGTGGCTTGCGTCTCTACAACCAGCTTCTCGAAAGGAACACCGTGCGCGAGCAGGATTTCAGAAAAGACTTCCGCTTCGCTTCGATCCCAGTTGGTGGCCAGCAGGTCGTTGGTGTGGGCGATGCCGCCGGTGACGATCACGCGCCGTGCAAGGCCTTGCGCAAAGAGCTCGGCGGCAAAATCAGCCACTCGCGTATCGTTGGTGCCAAGCACAATCATCGCGTCGGAGACGCTAGGTGCGTGTCGCAAAAGGTTGTAAGCGAAGATTGTTTCCGCGCAGGCGAGCGATTCCGGATCGAGCCGCATCAGGCCGTTGTCTCGAGTTCTTCTTCGAGTAACTGCCGCTGGTGCAGATCGGCGTAGTAGCCGCCCAGTTGCAGCAGTTCGTCGTGCGTACCTTGCTCGGCGACTGAGCCGTTTTCAATCACGAAGATCTTGCTGGCGTGGCGTATCGTCGAGACACGATGCGAGATGAGGATCGTCGTCCGCCCCTGCATGACTTTGGCGAGCCCTTGCAGAATACGCTCTTCGGTGACAGTATCCACCGCCGAGAGAGCGTCGTCGAGAATCAGGATCCGAGGGTTGCGCAAGATGGCACGGGCAATCGCTGTGCGCTGTTTCTGTCCACCGGAAAGAGTGATGCCGCGCTCGCCGACGGTGGTTTCCAGGCCCTGCGGAAACGACCCGATGTCTGGCGTAAGCCCGGCGATATCGGCGGCGCGTTGGATCTCTTCCGGCGATGCCTGCTGCACGCCCAACGCGATATTGCCCGCGATCGTCGTGCTGAAGAGGAAGGTTTCCTGCGGCACGATCGCGATTTGACGACGGAGTTCGTGCGGGTCGAGTTGGCGCAAATCGACGCCATCAAGCGTGATGTGTCCGTGCGTTGGATCCATGAGCCGCGGGATGAGATTCACCGCCG
>CAZCPL010000109.1:4073-4572 GCA_964500255.1 uncultured Solibacteraceae bacterium
CCGCCGAGGTCTTGCCGCTGCCAGTGTGGCCGACGAAAGCGACCGATGCGCCAGCGGGAATCGTGAGCGTCAGATCTTTCAAAGCGGATCCTGCGGCGTAGTCCATGCCGACGTTGTGAAAGGCGATTTCGCCTTGCACTGGATCTTTCAACGCGACAGGGTTAGCGGGTGCGGTGACAGTCGGGCGTTCGGCAAGCATTTCCTGGATGCGTTCCACCGAGGCGCGGCCTCTTTGGATCAAGTTCACTACCCATCCCACGGCGATCATCGGCCAGATGAGCATGCCCATGTAGGTGTTGAACATCACAAACGATCCGGCACTGAGCTTGCCATCGAGCATCCGCGAGCCGCCTGCGACGAGCACAGAAAGAAACGTCAGGCCAACGAGCGCTTGCAGTAACGGATAGAACAAGCCAGACAGGCGCGCCAGACGGATGTTGTGATGAATGTAGTCGCGGTTCATCCGCTCGAACTGATCGATCTCCGCCTGTTCCTGTAC
>CAZCPL010000109.1:4582-17785 GCA_964500255.1 uncultured Solibacteraceae bacterium
GTACATAGGCGCGCACCACACGGACGCCCGCGAGGTTCTCTTGCACGCGGCTGCTGATGGTGGAAAACATCGCCTGGATCTTCTCGAAACGATCGTGAATGCGGCGCCCGAAGACGATGACCGCTATCGAAACGAAAGGGGCGGGTAGCAGCGCCAGAAACGTCATCCGCCAATCGACATACGACATCACGGCGATGGAAAGGATGAGCGTGAGCCCGGTCTCGGTCCAGTACATCAACCCGGGGCCTAGCATCATGCGGACCGCGTTGAGGTCGTTGGTGGATCGCGCCATGATGTCGCCGGTGCGGAACTTCGTATAGAAATCCGACGAAAGCGTGGTGAGGTGCGAGAAGAGATCGTTGCGCAGATCGTATTCGATATCGCGAGAGATGCCAATCAGGATGACGCGCATCCAGTACTGAAAGATACCCTTGACGATCGAGAGAAGCACGAGTCCGCCGGCAAACCAGAAAACCGTTTCTACCGCGAATTGTTTTTGCAGGGAATCGATGCCGGAACGGATCACAAGTGGTTGGGCCGCGTGAAAAGCGTCTTTGAGGATCAAGGCACCGAATCCCAGCACGAGCTGTTTGCGATAGCGCGCGTAATAGGGGACCAGAAATCGCCAGATGTTTCTCATACGCCCAAGGGTCCGGTCAACGTCTTGATCCACTCGAAGAAGATCTTCTTGCGGCCTTCGCGAGTTTGCCACCATCGCTCCGGAACGACATCCCGATCCGGTGCGGCAGCGACATGTATTTCGATGCCGCTGCTTGCTGTTTGGCGTCTCCAAATGTTCGCGGCGCGGCGGGTGTGATAGTTGCTGGTGACGATGAGCAGCTTTTGGTATCCGTGCTTGCGGATCTCTGCGAGCAGCAATTGCGCCTCATCCTCCGTCGATGTGGATTGATTTGGCAATCCGCGAAAGAGTTTGCGATCGTAACCATGCTGCTCAGCCCAGTGGATGGCAAGATCACTTTCACTCTGGCCGTAGAGACTGGTGGGTCCGCTTACCAATGCGATGGGCGCGATGCCAGCGCGAACCAGGTCTCCGCCCTTGGCGATGCGGCGTCCATGAAAGTCACCGGCGAGGACAACGATCGCATCGCAGCAGTTGGCTCGAGGTTCCTCGGCCTGGACAAGGATAGTTCCCAAGGAGGGAAGCCACCAGTTCGAAGTGGCGAAAGCAAGGCCTACGCAGAGGACGGGTGTCCAAACAAGGCTTCGGCGATAGGGAGATTTCAATTCTCGTCCAGGCTCTTGGAATCGAGGTGTCCGACCGTTTTGAGGCGCTGCAGCATCCGCTCAATCTCTTCTTCTTCTTCGGGACGCACGACGCGGTATTTTGCAGCCGGTTCCTTGGTAGCGGTCTTAGATGCGGTAGACGAACGGCGTTCGCGGGTTGTTGGAAGGATCTCACCCCAGAACTGCCGGTAGGGCACGCCATCGATCAATGACTCGCGGGCGCTGCGGCGTATGTAGCGAAGCAAGCTGTTGATCGATTCGGCATCGCCGGGAAAGATCAACGCCAGACGCTGTCCATCGACCAGCGAAAGATAGACCAATAGAGGGTTTGTCCAGCGCGTTCCATCGAGTCGACGAATCTCGCTCCACGGAATCATGTTGCCGCCAATGCGCAACCAATGTTCGTGAACTTCGATGGCGGGCCGGGATGCGCAGAACAGCAGCGCAATGGCGCTGAGAAAAAAAAGAGCGGCAGGAATCATCGAGGGCCACCAGCGGAAACCCCACACAGTGGAAAATACAGCGAGGATTGCAGCGATCAGTGCGCTGGAAAAGTAGTGTCGAGCTGGTAGAAATCGGGCAACCGCCGGGCTCACGTCTTCAGCGTATCTCTTCTGAAAGTCCGCGTCAAATGACCCCGTACCAAATGGTTGGTCCGACAGTCCTAAGTACGCAATCTTGTATACAGAGTCCAGGAATAGTGCGCGCCGCTCCAGAGCGTGACGATCGCGCAGACGACAAGCGCCCATGGTTCCATCCGATAGGTGTAGATGTCGCCTCCGAGCGAGCGTTTGAGAAGAATCACGAGTCCGGTCATGATCTGCGCAAAGGTGCTGAGTTTTCCCCAAACCGAAGGAGGAAAATCGCGGAGTGTGGTGAACTTCCACACGAAGAACGCGCAACACAGAATGAGGACATCGCGACCGATGACGATGGCAGGAAGCCAGGAAGGGATCTCGCGGCCGATCCAAAACATGAGGTACGATCCGCTGAGCAGGGCTTTGTCGGCGATGGGATCGGCGATGGCACCGAAGCGGCTCTCTGCGTTGAGTTTGCGGGCGAGGTATCCGTCAACCGAGTCGGACGCACTGGCGATAACCCCGTAGAACAGCGCCCATTCGTATTCACGCTGATAGAGGTAGTACCAGACCATCGGCACCAGTGCGAGTCTCAGTCCCGTGATGATGTTGGGGATGTGGCGCAACACGTTAGGCGGTGACGGGGGTGGATTCGACCGACTCGTACGCGATCTGCGCGGATTCCACTTGGTCGAGCGTCACAACATCGTAAAGACTTGGATCGGACATGATCTTGGCAACGAGAGCCACATGCATGGCGTGCCCTGCGCGCTCTGCGATGACGCGGCCAAGCAACGGCTTGCCGATGAGCGCGAGGTCTCCGATCAGGTCGAGCGCCTTGTGACGGCAGCATTCGTCAGGAAAGCGCAAGCCCCCGGGGTTGAGGGCAGTGTTGCGATCGAAACAAACGGCGTTCTCCAGCGACGCGCCGCGGATCAGGCCCATGTTGCGCATCTGGGCGAGCTCGTATTCGAATCCGAACGTGCGTGCCGGGGCAAGATTGCGTGCGTAGTTTTGGGGTGTCACTTCCATCTCGACGATCTGATGTCCGACCAGCGGATGATCGAAGAAGATATCGCAGGTGAGTTGGAAGGTATCGGAGGGAACGATGGTGATCCGTTTGCCATTGCCTTCCACTGAGACGGGACGCAGAATGCGGAGGAACTTGCGCCGCTTGCGCGAGGTTTGAATTCCTGCCTGTTCGATCAGGTGAACGAAAGGCTCGCCACTGCCATCCAGGATCGGCACCTCAAGGTTGTCGATTTCCACGTAAGCGTTGTCAATCCCCATGGAATAGAAGACGCTGAGCAAATGCTCAGTGGTGGAAATCAGCACCGACCGACGCATGAGACTCGTGGCGTAGCTGACTCGCTGCACGAATTTCCAACTGGCGGGGATAGTGAAGTTGTTGAGATCGGTACGAACGAAAACGATGCCGGTTCCGGGCGGGGCAGGCAGGATGCGAATCTTGACCGGCACGCCGTGATGAAGGCCTACGCCCGATGTCTCGACGGGACGCTGGACAGTACACTCAAATTTCAATGCGACATCCTCCGAGGGAAACTCACAAGCGATTGTAACAGGGTAATGTCACTGATGCTAGTCTTTTGATTCAAAAGGACTTGCTTTGGTTTAATGTGTTGCAGAAATGACACAGTTGCAAGTGGATTCGTGGTCGAAATGCAACGGTGGAGCGGGTTAGGTTATGCTGGAAGTTCCCCGTGATGACTAGTTTTGCGATCCTGCTTACGCTCATGCAGGCACCTGTTGCTGACAAGCCGATTCTGGCTGAGCCTAAGGCGGCGGTTACAGTTGAGCCGGATCCGGCGCAAGCCCGCACACAACTCAATCTTTTGGGCCAGACCGATTCGAAATCCGGGGAGAGTCGCCGGAATGAGAACGTCCAGTTCAATCTGATCGACAACAACGCCTTGAAAGAGATCAATCAGAGGTTGGGTATCTCGGCGACGTTCGTGCAGGAATTCGCCCCTGAGAAGAACTACTTCGGAGCGGAGTTCGGCACCTCACCATCGAGTTCCATTTTAAATCCCGAGGTGAGACGACCGGCCTGGCATGGAGCCTTGCAATGGACGCACTCGAATTCAATGCTTTCGGCGCGGAGCTTCTTTCAGGTGGGCGACGTTCCGTCTGCCCGGGAAAACGAGGGTGTCGTGCAAGTTGGGGGTCCGGTTTGGAAGAAAGCGAGTTTTTCGTTCGATGGTACGCTGCAACGAGTGCGCGGGATTGTGAACGGCAACATTCTCGTTCCGCTCCCATCGGAGCGCACTCCGCTCGCAACCGATCCGAATGTTCGCGCCTTGGTTTCGCGGATCCTGGATGCCTATCCCAAGCAGGCACCCAACCGCTCGGACATCGATCCCCGGATGTTGAATACGAACTCGGTGCAGAGCATCGACAACAACAATACAACTGTGCGGCTCGATCAGCGCGTTGGTGACAAGGATCAAATTGTCGCCGCGCATACGTGGATTGCGCAAAAGGTGGTTGCCTTCCAGTTATTGCAAGGACAAAATCCCGACACAACGACACGATCCCATCGGGCGGGGCTGACTTGGAATCGCGCGCATTCAGCGCGAACCGTGCTTTCGCTTGGATTTCGGTTCGATCGGACCGGCTCGATCATCGTGCCGGAGAAGAACAACTTCGGTCCGCAAGTCTTTGCGAGTGGTGTGTTGACGTCGATCAATGCACAGAATGCCATTCCCATCGACCGCGCGCAGAACCTCTTCAAAACGGCGGCGCAGGTCAGGCGACTGGCGGGATCGGGACATCGGCTTTCCATCGGAATGGAACTGGTGCGGAGGCAGATGAACGGTCGAGAGTCGGACGCCCATCTAGGTGCGATTCAGTTTTCAAACGCCTATGGAAACGATGCGATCACCAATTTGCGTCTGGGATTGCCCATCACGTACTTTCTCGGCGTGGGCCAGTTGCATCGGGGCTTTCGCAATTGGGACAACTGGTTTTACTTTGGTGACACGTGGCAGGTTTCGCAGAAGCTGACGCTGCGGATCAATGCCGGATACCGGCCGATCTCGCGTCCAGTGGAAGTAAATGGCTTGAACCAACTGCCTTATTTCAGCGATCGGAACAATGTGGGGCCATCGTTTGGACTCGCTTACCGTGCGGCGCTGGGTGTGATCCGCGCCGCTTACGGTGTCCATTTTGGCGAGATCTTTCCGGTGACGTTTCAGCAGATCCGCTTCAATCCTCCGCTGAATACGAAGCTGGTGATCCAGAACCCGGATATCCTGAATCCTCGCTCGGGGGCAACTGCGGCGAACTCTGGCCGTTTTGTGTCCTATGATTTCGAGTCGAGGTTAGTGAGCCCTTATGCGCAGCAGTACAACTTCAGTTGGGAAGTGGAGCCTCGCCGCGGTTGGAAGTTGCAGAGTGGCTATATCGGCTCACGGTCGTTGAAATTGCTGCAGCACTGGTACCAAAATCGAGCGCATCCGGTGGCGGGGATTCCGTTAACGGTGGCGACCATCGATGCCCGGCGGGTGTCTTCGAAGTACACCGAGGTTCGCAAGGTCACCAATGGATCTCGCGGCTATTTCGATGCCTTTCGCACAATGCTGGTGGTTCCCAAGGCGCGTGGCTGGAACTTGGATCTTTCCTACTGGTTCAGCAAAGCCATCGACAACGGGGCGGATTACACAAGCACTTCGCACGACGTGGATTCGTTCAGGTTCCGCTCGCAGTACGAATACAACTCGCACAAAGATCTGCGCGGGTTGTCGCGGTTCGATTCTCCTCATGCGTTGTTGGCGCGGGCCAACTATGCGGTTCCAGCGTGGAAGCCTCGGCGTATGGGCCGGTGGAGCTTGAACACCGTGTCGCTGCTCAAGACAGGTACGCCGTTCAGTATCTCCACTGGATCGGATGCCCCGGGCTTCGGCAATGTGGATGGCATCAGCGGCGATCGTCCGAATGTGGTGGATGTCTCTGTGCTTGGCCGCACGATCGGACATCCGGATTCGTCCAGGCAACTACTGCCCAAGTCGGCCTTTGGCTTTATTCCGGTGGGTGAGTTGGCTGGCAACATTGGTCGCAACGTATTTCGCCGTGGGGCGATTCGCAATGTGAATGCCTCGGCATCGGGACAGTGGCAGTTGCCGAAAGAGCGGACGCTGTTGTTCCGGGTGGAGTCGAACAACCTCACGAATACGGCACAGTTCGCAGAGCCCGGATTCAACTTGACCGATCCGAACTTTGGCGTGATTACCAATACCCTGAATGACGGGCGTTCGTTCCGCTTTGTTTTGCGCCTAGGGTTCTAGCTTTTCGTGGCAGCGTTGTGGATGGCGAGCGTCATCGCTTCGCGATCGTCGGTCCGGATGGCGTGGTCTAGCAAAAGGGATTCGAGATCGCAGAGGTTCGTAATCCGATCGATTTCGGGGGATGTTTCGAGTCCTGGAAAACGCCGGCCGAGGGCGAGCTGGAGAAGGTGGCGGGCCTCTTCTGCTTTGCCCTTGTCGGTACCTTTGGCTAAACCTTTGGCTAAACCTTCAGCCAAACCTTCAGCCAAACCTTCAGCTAAACCTTCAGCCAAACCTTCAGCTAAACCTTCAGCCAAACCCGCAGCTAAACCTCGTTCCGTCGCTCGGTCGGTGTATTCTCGAACCAGACTCGAACCTTCCATGATCGCTTCCGCAAGACCCATTCTCAAACCTCCCAACATCTGCTCAAGTTCGTTTCTATGGTATCTCACGCCGCCAAGCGTCAGAAATCTTGCGATCCACCGTTCATCGCGCGTTTCCGCGACTTTTGCGCCCAATCGATACGCCTCTTCGCGCCCCAGACGCATCAGCAGAGCCCACGGTAGAAGGCCAGGATCTCCTGCTGACAGCACCGGTTCTGGATCCAATTCCCAGAGCCGAACGGTACGGAACACGTGCGTGATGGTTGTCTCGCCGATCACATCCACGCCGCGATTCGGAATCTCACCCGGACAGCCGCCACTTCCCAGCAACAGCACCACCGAGCGGACAGGCCGCCGGTACTGCCAAGCCAAACTGCCACCGTAGCGAGCCATCGTCTCGGGGATCTCTCCTCGATAGCGTAGGAAGAACTCGACGTGAAAAATACAAGGCTCTTCCTGGTCGATCTGCAGCGACGCCACATAGTCTGGCATCACAACCTGCGGTGCAGTCTCAGGGCGAAGCGGCTCCAACTTCACCGCAGAACCCGCCGGTGCAATGCCGAGCAGTCGCAAGAATACCAGAGGGGCTTCCTCCGCGAGATCCTTCGCGATACGATCGAACGGCTTGTTTATGCCGGGTTCCAACAACAAGAATAGTGCGGCGAACCCGGCAAAGTTCTCAAGTTAATTCTTTGGAAAATCGGCGTGCGCCTTCACTTCTTCAATCTGCTTGATGTGGCGCTGATTGTGCCACGGGATATAAAGCAGCCACTGGTGGGCGTTCAGTGTGTTGAACACCGGAAAGGGATGCTCCGTCGTATGCGCCTTCAACGGCTTGTCCACCTGCCTAGCGAAAGCCAGCGACTTCGAGCGCAACTCGTCGTACTGCTTCAAAATCTCTTCGCGGGTCATCTTTCCTTCCGGCCGGATCTCAAACGGCGCAGTTGCCTTGCCTTGGCGCGCCGGCATGATCTTCTCGAGAAACTCAGTCTTGCCCTTCGTCTTGGTTTCCCATTCGGGATTCGCAGGACTCGCCAAGGCAGTCTCGGCTTGCTTGAACAGCAGCACCTCACTGCGCATGATGTGTTCCACACACTCCCCTATTGACCAGCGCTCGGGCGCAGGCTTAAAGGTCCATTGGGCAGGAGACAGTCCTTCAATCGATTGAAGCGTCTGCTGCTTCGATTCTTCCAACAGAGCGATGAGTTTCTGACGTTCTTCGGTGGTCAAGTTAGGCTCCGCTGCCGGCAGAAGCGCGGTGACGAAAAGTAGGGCTGCAAGGGTTCGCATGGAGACCGTTGTAACATAGCCTCTTATGGGCGGACATCCTAGGGGCTTATCGACACTGTTCTTTACAGAAATGTGGGAACGCTTCAGCTATTACGGTACGCGTGCGTTTCTCATCCTCTACATGACGTCCACGGTAGCGGCTGGCGGCCTGGGTTTCGATACCGCGCAGGCGGCCAGGATCTATGCGACCTATACGAGCGTTGCGTACTTGGCGACGCTGCCCGGCGGCTGGATCGCCGACAATCTGCTGGGCGCGAGGCTATCGATCGTCATCGGGGGCATTTGCATCGCGGCGGGAAACCTGATGCTGTTTTTTGGGTCGATGCCATTGTTCTACGCAGGCCTTTGCACTGTGGTGGTGGGTACGGGATTGCTGAAATCCAACGCGGCAACCATCGTCGGGCAATTGTACAAGGCGGACGACCCGCGCCGTGCCGCAGGATTTTCTATCTTTTATATGGGCATCAATCTCGGCGCATTCATCTCGCCGATCATCTGTGGCGTCGTGGCTGACTGGATCGACTTTCGAGCCGCTTTCCTCGTCGCCGCGGCCGGCATGATTTTGGGTGTCGTGCAGTTCGTCGCCGGTAGGTCTCGACTCGAAGGCGCAGGCGAAAAACAGGAGAAGCGAACCGCCGCAGAGGCCGCGGCCGCACCGGCGATCGGCGTGCAAGACTATCCCAAGCTGGGTGCGATCGCGGTTCTCTTCTGCTTTTCCGCGATCTTTTTCGGTGCCCTGGAACAGGCCGGATCGAGCCTCAATCTCTTCGCGCGCGACATCACAGAGAACACGATTTTCGGTTGGAGGTATCCGATCGCATGGTTGCAGGCCCTGAATTCCGTGTTTATCGTGGTGTTCGCTCCCGTCTTCTCGTGGGTTTGGATGAAGCTCGGAGATCGGCAGCCTTCCAGCCCTTCAAAGTTCGCCTTTGGATTGTTGGGCGTTGGTATCGGCTTTGTCTTGGTCGCCTATGCCGCATCGATCGGTGGCAAGGTCAGTCCGCTATGGCTCGTGTTCGTTTACCTGTTCCACGCGTGGGGCGAGTTGGCGCTCAGCCCGGTCGGAATGTCCACTTTTTCGGCGCTATCGCCCCCGAGGATCGTGGGTCTCATGCTGGGCATCTGGTATCTCTCGATCTCGGCGGGAAACTTCATCGCGGGCATGGCTGCGACTGGTTTTGACGCGTCAAGGCCCGAAACCATCGTCTCGCTTTTCACAACGGTTGCCGTGGTCTGCCTTGGATCCGGCGTGGTACTGTTTGCCTTGACTCCATTCATCAAAAAACTTATGGGAGGTGTCCGGTGAACGTCGCCGCGATACAGGAAGCGCTACGCGAAGAAGGCCTCGACGGCTGGCTGTTTTTCGATCATCATGTCCGCGATCCGCTTGCCTATCGCGTGCTCGGATTGTCGATGCATCTGCATGTCACCCGCCGCTGGTATTACTTTATTCCCTCGAACGGTGAGCCGCGCAAGCTCGTGCATCGCATCGAGGCGGGCCATCTCGATCCCATACCGGGCGAAAAGAACATCTACTCAAGTTGGGAAACCCAGCGCAACGGTATCGGGAAGCTCTTGGCAGGTGCCCGCCGCATCGCCATGCAATATTCCGCGAGTTGCGCCATACCGTATGTTGCGATGGTTGACGCCGGCACCGTTGAAATGATCCGCGGTTTAGGCACAGAAGTGGTGACCTCCGCGAATCTCATCCAGTTGTTCGAAGCCCGCTGGAATGCCGCGCAACTCGAAACCCATCTCGAAGCCGGCCGCCGCGTGGATGGTATTCGTCGCGAGGCTTTCGAACAGATCGGCGCGCGCCTGCGTTCCGGAACCCGCACCGGCGAATACGATATCCAGCAGTTCATCGTGCGGCGCTTTACCGACGAAGGCATGGTCACCGACAACGCGCCAATCGTGGCGGTGAACGCCAATGCTTCCAATCCTCACTATGGGCCAACCGCGGAAACGAATGTCGAAATCAACAAAGGCGACTCGGTGTTGATCGACATGTGGGCCAAGCTCAATCAGCCCGATGCGGTCTTTTACGATATCACCTGGATGGGCTTCTGCGGAACCACGCCTCCTGACCGTCTGGTGAATGTGTTCGCCGTTGCGATGGGCGCGCGCGATGCGGCCATTGCTAAGGTCCGTTTCGCCACTGAGGCGAGGCATCCTCTGTGTGGATTCGAAGTCGACGACTCCTGCCGCGGCTACATCGCACAGCATGGCTTCGGCGAGTATTTCGTGCATCGCACGGGACATTCGATTGGCATGGACGTCCACGGATCCGGCGCGAATATGGACAATCTGGAAACTCACGACGTGCGCCGGGTGATTCCGTGGACCTGCTTTTCTGTCGAGCCGGGCATTTATCTGCCGGAATTTGGCGTTCGCACCGAAGTGAACGTCTTCATCGGAGACGACGCCTCACGGGTCACCGGTGAGATCCAAGAGAAGCTGGTGGAAGCCGTTTAGCGATGCGACTGTGCTTGCTTCTCGCCGCGGCGGCGATGGGCCAGGCGGCCGTTACGGTGGACGGCAATCGGTTCCTGTTTACCGCAATCGACGGAGGCGTTTGCCTTGAGTTTACGAGTTCGGCGTCGTTCCGGCTCGTCCGATGGTGGGGCGCGGCGACCCCTCTCCTGGGACAGCCTGTCCACAAGGATCGAGTGTGGACGAAATCCGACGACAAGCTCACACTGCTTGCAATCGACACCAAATACCTACGGCTGGAAATCGGTAAAGAAGACTACCGCCTGTCGGTGAAGCTTCCGAGTGGTCGAAGCGTTTTTACCGAGCGCCGCGGAGTTTATCGCGAGGGTTCGAAGATCGTCTTCGACGCGAACATCGCGACCGACGAAAAACTCTACGGTTTTGGCGCACCGGTCAAACGCGGTTCCCTCGATCAACACGGGCAGAAGTTCGCTGTCCAAGGTCCATTCTTTTTCTTCACCAGCGGTGGCTATGGCCGGTCGATCGCCAGGGCGGGAACGTACGAAGTGGATGCAGGCGCGGACGATGTCAACCGGCTGCGCATCGTCTCCGATAACACGGCCGTGGCCGATCAGTTTTTCTACTACGGCCCCACTCCCAAAGAGATCATCGAGCAATATACGGCCGCCAATGAGTTGCAGGTCAATCATCCGGATGAGATTCTGAACCTGTCGGATGGCGAAAAGTCTTTGCCTCGCGGAGCGGTGAAGATTCCGGTGACGGAGGCCAACTACTGCGATCTCTCTTTGCTGGTGAATCAGGCCAGTCTGTCGGGTGCGACCTACGCCGCGATCGATCTGTCCGCCTTGGGAAAGTATGCGGATGAGGCTCGCTATTATCCGATTGTGTGGCGTTCCGATCCATCGAAGGGCGGCGCGGAAATCGAGTTGCGGCGAAGGGCTTGGATCCCGTATCATCGCACTTACCTGCGCGAAGCGTACGATCGCGGGCTGCCTTTTCTCAGGCCGTTGATCCTGCAGTATGCTCGCGATGCTGGCATGGAAAAGCGCAGCGATGCGTTCATGATTGGAGATGAACTGCTGGTGGCACCGGGCTGCGATGTGAAGTCTGTCGAGTTGCCTCGCGGCCGTTGGACGGACCTGCGTACAAATAAGGTCTATCCGGGGCGAACAGTCGCCGTCAACGATGCCCCCGGCATGCCGGTGTTTGTGAAGATGGGCTCGATACTACCGCTGGTTTCCTCGCGCAAGGCCGTTGGGCTTGAGCTGCATTACTATCCCAATATCGGTGCGGAGTTTTTCCTGATCGAGCCGGATCTCGGCGAATACTCGCAGTTCCATGCGGCCCCTGTTGGAGATATTATGCGAGTCGAATCCGAATCGAAGATCGATCGCGTTCTTGAATGGACGCTGCATCGCATCGACAAACCTCGCAAGGTTGCCGAGAGCGAACCACCGCTGCGGTATCGAGAGGTCTCGTCGCGCGGGGAGTTGAAGCCCGGCCTGTTCTTCTATGATTCCGTCCAACGGAATCTGCACCTGATGCTGCATTCCAAAGCCGGCGAAGATCGCATCGTCAACATGACCTACTAATGCGCCAACCGGTTCAGACTCTCTATGGCGGGGCGCATCTGTTTCGGCCGGATTCCATCGTCAAGCTCGGCGCGATCGCGCGCAAGGCTTGGGATCTGCATGGTCCTTTCGGTGCGAGTGAGCGCACCCACGAACGTGTCCGTTCCAAACTCATCTTGGAACCCATCGAAGACTTGCGGGTGGATTTTGAAGACGGATACGGAGTCCGTTCCGACGAGGAAGAAGATCGCCATGCCATCGAGGCGGCACGCAATCTCAGTATTGCGGATCCATTGCCGTCTTTCATCGGCATCCGAATCCGTTCATTTGCCACCGAGACTAGAGTCCGCGCGGAACGCACGCTGCGGTTGTTTCTCGACGCGCTCTCTCGTGTGCCTCCGAATTTCGCGGTGACACTGCCGAAGATCACATCGCCCGATGAACTCGCGGCTTTGGCTGCCATGCTGCCCCAAGGCATCGCGATTGAGGCGATGATCGAAACTCCGGCGATTCTTGAACGGTTACACGAATTACCCGCTGCAGCCGGTGGACGCTTGCGCGGTGCCCATTTCGGACCCTATGATTTCACATCCGAGTGCGGCATCTTGAGCATCGATCAAGATCTGCATCATCCGCTTTGCGACACGGCCCGTCATCGGATGTTGATCGCGTTCGCCGGCACGGGCGTTGCGCTTTCCGACGGTCCCACCAAAACGTTGCCGCTGGGAGTGGATTCCGCAGTGATCCAAGGGGCTTGGCGAAAGCACAATGACAACGTCCGACGTTCGATGCGGCACGGCTTCTTTCAAAGCTGGGATCTGCATCCCGCACAGCTTCCGGCTCGATACGCGGCCGTCTACGATGCGTACTTTGAGAATCTTGAACCCACCGCCGCCAGGTTTCGGAACTTTCTCGCGCAGTCCTCGCAAGCCACCGCGCTTGGAGTCGCATTCGATGACGCGGCGACCATGCGCGGATACCGGATCTTCTTCGAACGGGCTGTGGCCTGTGGCGCATTGAGCGACGAAGAAGTCCGGCAAATCACCCACTGACTTGCTCGTCCGTTTGCCTTGTGGACCCAGTACAGCGGCGATGCGCCGCAACAACCAACAGAAGCAGGGGCTGACGTCGATTCATCGAGCTCTCCTGTTCGTCGTTCGATCCCCCGTCAGCGCCACCCTATAATGAAGTGACATGTCCACCAGTATTGAGACACCGGACTTGGCCACACCAGAACAAATGGCCAAATATCAACCGGTGATGGGCTTGGAAGTTCACGTCCAACTCGCCACGCGCACCAAAATCTTTTGCGGCTGCCCCACAGGCTTCGGAGCCCCACCCAATTCCAACGTCTGCCCCGTCTGCCTCGGCCTTCCCGGAGCTTTGCCCACCCTCAACC
>CAZCPL010000110.1:0-17722 GCA_964500255.1 uncultured Solibacteraceae bacterium
CTTTGGCTCCATCGATTCGGTAGGCACGCAGCGCGCTCTCGCCCAGCCGCCGGTCCCGGAACCGATCCCAGTCACGCACTTCGAGAAAGCCGGTGTGATCCAAGTCGAGATACTCGTCGAAGCGCGCCTTCGCTTTGGTATCCACAATCTCATCCTTCGACAAACGCCCGTCTTTGTTCTTGTCGAGCAACACCAGCGCATCCGCGAACGCAGGAACCTTTTCCTGCTCGCCCGGATCAGACTCTCCTGAAAATGTCACAAAGTAAATCACGCCTTCGTGCACAATCGGTGTCGGCTTGATCTGCCAAGGCAGTCCTGCGATCCACCACTGCTCGCGCCCGGTCGCAAGATCGTACCCCGATAAGCGATAGGATCCAGCGACGATGACCTGCCTGCCATTCACCACAGGCGTCGCGTAGCCGCGCTGCGCATGGTCGCGCGGCGTCTTCCACAACGCCTTGCCCGATTTGCGATCGAGCGCCAGCAGAAACGAGCCGGTATCCTGATCGAGGTTCATCAGCAGCATGTCGCCCACAATCACCGGCGAGGATCCATGGCCGAAAGGATTGTTGAACGGGCCGAGCGCCAGGCGCCACAGTTCATTTCCATCGGGACCATAAGCAATCAGCCCGAAATCCTGAAAGAACGAGTAGACACTTTTGCCGTCGGTGGCGGGCGTTGCCGAAACGGGCGTGTTGGCGCGCTGCATTTCCTGCTTGCGCGGGCGAGGAGCCTCGCGCCGCCATAGGATCCGGCCGCTCTCACGGTCGAGACAGAAAGTGAACAGCTTTTCGTCCTCGATGGCGGTGACAAAGACCCGATCCCCAGCGACCGATGCCGACGAGTATCCAGGCGGGAGCGTGGTCTTCCAAACCACATGGCGGTCGGGTCGCAGCTCAGACGGCAGATTGACGTCCGCCGAAACACCGCTCGCATTCGGACCGCGAAACTGTCCCCAATCCGCCGCCAAGATGGAAACCAACGCACACATAGATAAGTGCATATGCGTTCCAGTGTATACGCAGCGTGTTTGCCCACAGTCGTGGCATAGTCCTAACGAAGGGGGGCTGCTGCTCCTTGAAATCCCTGCAGAGTCAACGCTTTGCTCGACGTTATAGCGTCGACGATTGAGCGAGTAAGAATCTAAATAACGCTGGTCTCGGTGTAGGACCCATACACATCGCGGAACGCCTCGCAGATCTCTCCGACAGTCGCATAGGTTTTAACTGCTTCAAGGATGAGCGGCATCGTGTTTTCGGTTCCCCGGGCGGCGTTGCGCAAACCGTCCAGACACTTCGCAACGGCCGCCCCATCGCGGCGCGCGCGCAGACGTTCTAACTTGTCGCATTGAGATTTCTGCACGCCCTCGTCAATCTGCAACAGCGGAATCTGCTCGGTGGCGGATTCAGTAAACGCATTCACACCCACCACTTTTTGCTCACCGCTTTCCACCTGCTTCTGGAAATGGTACGAAGCATCGGCGATCTCGCCCTGCGGAAATCCGCGCTCAATCGCCGGAATCATCCCACCCATCTCATCGATGCGCCGCATGTAGTTGAGCGCCGCTTCTTCCATGCGCGTCGTGAGCTCTTCCACAAAGTAACTACCGCCCAAAGGATCAGCCACCGCTGCGACGTTGCTTTCGTGCGCGAGTATTTGTTGGGTACGCAAGGCGATGGTGACGGCGTCCTCGGAAGGCAGTGCGTAAGCCTCGTCCATCGAGTTAGTATGCAAGGATTGTGTGCCGCCCATCACCGCGGCGAGTGCCTGAATCGCGGTGCGGACGACGTTGTTGTAGGGTTGCTGCCAGGTGAGCGAACATCCCGCGGTTTGGGTGTGAAATCGCAACTTGAGACTGCGTTCATCGGTGGCACCGAATCGCGAGCGCATCAGTTCCGCCCAGATCTTGCGTGCCGCGCGATACTTGGCGATCTCCTCGAAGAAGTCATTGTGCGCGTTGAAGAAGAAACTGAGGCGAGGGGCGAAGCTGTCCACCGGCAAGCCGCGAGCGATCGCCCATTCCACGTATTCGACGCCGTCGCGCAGGGTGAAGGCGAGTTCCTGCACGGCGGTGGATCCCGCCTCGCGGATGTGATAGCCGCTGATCGAGATCGGATTGAAGCGCGGCGTGTGGTGTGTGGCGTACTCGATCACATCCGTCACCAGGCGCATCGAGGGCCGGGGCGGGTAAATGTACTCCTTCTGTGCGATGTATTCCTTCAGGATGTCGTTCTGCAGAGTTCCGGAGAGCCGGTCGAGCGGCACGCCCTGTTTCTCACCGGCGGCGACGTACATCGCGAACAGAATCGGGGCGGGCGAGTTGATGGTCATCGAAACCGAGACCTCGCCCAGGGGGATCCCTTGAAACAGAGTCTCCATGTCTTCGAGCGAGGAAACCGCGGCACCGCACTTGCCGACTTCGCCCAGCGAGTTGGCATGATCCGAGTCATAACCCATGAGAGTGGGGAGGTCGAATGCAACGGAAAGTCCGGTCTGGCCCTGTTCGAGCAGGTAGCGGTAGCGACGGTTGGTTTCCTCGGGGGTGGCGAAGCCCGAGAACTGGCGCATGGTCCAGAGCCGCCCGCGATACATCGATTCGTGGATCCCGCGGGTATAGGGGAACTGGCCTGGGGGCGGCGGCTGCGGATTCGTTGCACTGTTGTAAACCGAATGCAAAGAAATTCCACCTAGGGAAGTGTTCGTACGGTTAAGGTCCACTTTGTTCACAGTCCTATTGTAGATTCGAATCCTGTCCGATCATTCCACTAGCGCAGGACAGAGCGAATTTGGACTCGCCTTAGTACCAAACTACAGTAGTTTACTGATCGCCATATTGTCCGGTTGGAAACATACTGGGTATGCCGATGGAGCTGAATTGGACGACGATCCGGAGGGCGTTCTTTATCATGCACCATTCGACAACGAGGTCGTTGCTCGCTGGGTTGTTTCTCGCCTCTGTGGTTTTGGGGCAAGAGCATCCGCGGGCGTGTAAGGCCGTACAGCAATTGATTGAATCTCCTGGCTGCCGCTTAACAGAGTGCAGACTGGGTTGGCTTAGCACTGTTTTGTTGGGTTCAGAAGAGGGTCCGCGGTTTGAAACGCGAGGCGATCTGACGTTGCTTGACCATGAATGCGATGCGAAATCGACCATACCCGGTTTGTTCGCGGCGCAGAAACAAAAGCTGAGGGACCTGGGCTTTGCTGTGGAAGGTTCAGAGCAAGTCAAAGAGAATTTTGGCGCGATCGTTTTTCAGAAAGACGGTCATTGGCTTGAGCTGACGGGATTGTGGCTCGAAGGAGCGCCGACCATGTCACTCCGCTCGGTGCGGACGGATGGCAAAACGCAGGCTCGGGTCTTTGCTCAGTCTGGAGAGTTGGCAGCGGAACCCGCTGTTGTCGCGCCACCGGTGCCGTTGGCAACCGTTCCCGCAATGTCACCGGAAGCTTCAACGGCTTCGGGTGCAGATCACGACAGACAGCCGAAAGTCGTGGCTCGCACGGAGGCAGTGTATCCCGTAGGTTTGGAACAGAATGGCGCGGCGGGAATTTCGATAGAAGTCGCACTCGATGACAAAGGTGTGATTGCGCGCATTCTTTCCACGAAAGGCAATCCGGCGTTGTTGACCTCCGCGTTGCAAGCCGTTCGGAACTGGACGTTTGAGCCAGCCCTGGCATCCGGCAAGCCTGTGCCGGGCATCCTGCAGTTGGACGTAATTTTTAAGACTCGCCGTTAGTGCGGGAAAGAGAGGATGGGAGTAAAAAAATGTCGAAAATCAAAGGGTCAGAAATAAAAGGGATCGATCAGATCTTTCCCCAAAAAACCGATCACACCTCAGCGGCGGGTAACATCAAGTTGTGGGCTGTGGCCGGGCTTGTGGCAACACTCGCTGCGGGCTATGCGTTTCTTCCAACGCGCACCCCCTCGGTCCAACATCCTGCGGTCAACCAACCTTCGGTCGCGCAACCTGTAGCTTCCAGAGCAAGTGTGACCGCGCCCGTCGCAACGCCCGCCGAAGCCAGGATCGCGAAATCCACTGTGGAAACCGTTGTCAAAAAATTAGACCCGGCGCAGGTCGTCGTGAACGATGTCAAGATCACCCGCAAGCACGAAGCCCAGCGCCAGCAACAGCAGCAGAGAACCGAAGTCTCGCAGAGCAGCGCACGGGAAGTAAAAGCCGCAAGCAAAGCGTTGGGTGGTCGTTCATGCGACTGCGACACCGCGGAATTGAATCTTCCCGCCCAGTGTCCCGCTGCGTCCTGCCGTCAGTGCAAAGCCACTTGCGGCATCCCCGGCAACTAGCTGGCCACCCCGCAGCAATTGAGAAAAGAGGAATCCCATCGAAATGCGTATCGCACTGTTTTTATCATGGATCGCGTTGGCTATGCCCGCCAGTGGCACACCCGCCGCAGCGGCCGCAGCCACCAACGGAACCCAGCCCGTTCCCAACCAATCGGTATCCGTCTTCGGCGGCGTCGAAATTGGTTCCAAGGGCGTCAAAGCTCGTCTATTTTCGTTCTCTGGAACAGGCGAAAACCGGACTGTGAAGGAACACTATTCGAAATCCATCAATACTTCGCTGGTGAGTTCGATGACATCCGGAAAGTTCAGTGAAACTGGAATCCAGGAAGTGTCGAATGCCGTCGTGCAACTTGCCGACGAAGTCAAAGCAGCTGCGGAGAAAGAGAAGCTTGGCGCGATTGAGATCTTCACAGTCGCCAGTTCCGCGGTGGCCAAGGGCACCAACAACAAAGAACTTTTAGCCTCGGTGAAGCGAGTGTCTGGATACGAGCCGGTTCTGATCGATGCCCGCACGGAGAACCTCGACGGATTCATCAGTGCCGTCCCGGAACCGCGTCGCGACGAGTCGCTGCTGATCGACACCGGTAGCGGCAACACCACCGCGGGATGCCTGGTCGATGCCGACTATAAGATCGCCGAGATCCCGTATGGGTCGGTTTCGCTTCGCAACACTTCTATCGATTCGAGTGACTACGAAGCTGCTCTGAAGGGCGTTCTTGATGCAATGGTGAAGCCTTCTTATAAAAAAGAGACGCTGAACAAGCCCTGCCTCGCCAATCGCGGACGCATCTATTGGATCGGTGGCGCGGCTTGGGCTGCGGCGACCTTCATCCACCCGGAACGTTCGACCAATGCCTACGTTGAGATCACCAGAAAGGAAATCAACGAGTTTCTGGGCAAGCTAAAAGATGGCTCGTGGAACGCGAACCAGCCCCGCATCACTTTTGCCAGGGACACTCCGGATTCGGTTCGCCGTACGGTCACCACGGCCGCGTTGAAGGATTGGAAAGGCGTGCAGAACGTGTTTGTGCGTGAGGATGTCTACGCTGGCGTTTCGCTCTTCCGTTCGCTGCTCGATGCGAGCAACCCGAACGCACGCATCATGTTTGTCCGGAACGGCAACTTCCTTTACGGCTACGCGCTGAGCCGGTATATCGAAAACAAATCTCAGCAGCCGAAGCAAGTAACGCAAGTTGCCGCGCCGAACGTGGCTGCGGCTCCTGTCCGATAGTAGGCAGGATGAAAGGTCCCTCAAGCCTTTTCAAGCAGTAGAGGCGACCCCCGAGGTATCCACACGCGGCAAACAGTAGCGTTGACGTGAGGCAAAGCGCTGAGAAGACAACAGTGAGCGACGGAATCAGTGTGTGTCCAAGCACGTCTTGCATGGACGCAAGGTCAACAGCAGCGCCCCAAATTGGCCGACGCGGCCCGATAATCCGAAGCCTCGAAAAGCAATCAAAATGAGACTCAAAACCAGTGGAGTTCCGTACCAAGGGCTGGCTCCGAGCGATGCACCTTTGGTAAACACAAATGACAAACCGGTCGAATAGAGGATCGCGCCAGCGAACATCATTAGACTTACGATCATCGGCCACTCCCCCGCCACCTCTTTTTTGGGACAGCGAATCCGATACACGACATAGGCAAACAGTCCGCAAGCCACGAGCGGTAGATAGATTTCGATCACCTTGTGGGAAAAGGACTGGAATGAGTTGTTTCCGGTCCACAGAAACGCATGCATCCTGTGCCAGATCGTGTCCCTCCACAGAAACTCAACCACGCCCCTGACAACCTGCATCACGCTCGTCGACTCCACCAACCCGCTCAGATTTCCGTAGAGCATCGGATTTCGCCAATACCAGGGTCCTGCGATTGCCAGCATTGTGACAGTCGCCAGTCCGCTGCTCGTGGGTCGACCCACTGCGAGCAGAGCCGGCAATACCAGTGCGATAAAATAGACTTTTATCATTAGCCCCGCGCCTAATATGGCTCCCAGCACAATCGCCTTGCCTGTATTGCTGGTATTGCTGCCATCCCGGTTCACCCGGAGCATCTGCCAAACCAGCGAGAAAAAAATGCCCAGCGCCAGGTAGTCATTCGAGATATGCGAGTTGGCCGCCAACGTCATTTGGCATGGTGCAGCAGAAAACAGCGGCCGTAGCGAACCGCGGATCGATCTCCGGACAGTTTGCGACACCCGTCAATGAGAAGACAAGCAACAGGGTGCCGGGAATGGCGACAAGACTTCGGAGAATCCAAATACGCTGCAGAAGGGGCGAATCGCCGAAAATCGCATCCGCGACGGCAAGAGGCAAATAGGCAAGTGACGGATGATGCGCTTGATAGCTTGGATTCGCAGAACAACGAGGTGACTGGCGGGAGCATCCGCGAACGACCGGCGAATTTCCTCAGACAAACGGCTCCTCGGCAACGAGGTCAACGATCGATCCACCGAGTACTGAACAACGTTGGCGTAGTGGAAAGGTTCGTCGAATTCCTCCCATAAGGCCAGCGCGATCGCATAAGAAAGTGCTAGCGTCAATGCGACGGCATACAAAAAGAATAAACCAAAACGGGACATACCCGAATATTAGCTCAATAGCAACTCAAGATCTTCCTTCTGCAAAGACTTCACCAGGCTTTCATCGGCATGAATGATCGCATTTGCCAGATCCCGCTTGTGCGCCTGCAGTTGCAGCACCTTTTCCTCAACCGTTCCGCGCGCAATCAAGCGATACGTAAACACCTGCCGCTGTTGCCCGATGCGATGCGCACGATCCACGGCCTGTACCTCCACTGCCGGATTCCACCACGGATCCAACAGAAACACATAATCCGCCGCCGTCAAATTCAGGCCCACTCCGCCCGCCTTCAGGCTGATCACAAACACTGGACATTCGGGATCGTTCTGAAAGCGTTCCACGCGCCCCTGCCGGTCTTTGGTGCGTCCATCCAAATACTCGTAGCGGATGCCAGCGCGCGTTAACCGATCGGTCACAATGCTCAGCAAGCTCGTGAACTGGGAAAAAATCAGCGCTTTGTGGCCTTCGCCCGCAATCGACTCAATATGTTCCAGCAGCGCTTCCAGCTTGGCGGATGGCTCACCCACGCGGGTCTTGTCGATCAATCCGGGATGGCAAGCCGCCTGCCGCAACCGCAGCAGGGCTTCGAGAATCTGCAATTTGGCGCGTCCGATTCCCTGCTTTTCGATCTTGCCCAGCAGCGTCTGACGATAATGATCGCGCAGTTCGTTGTAAAGTTTTTTCTGATCGCCCTCCAGCTCGCAATATACGGTATTTTCCACCTTGGGAGGAAGTTCTTTCGCCACCTGTTCTTTGGTGCGGCGCAGGACAAACGGCCGGATCGCGCGCGCCAGAGTCCGCCGGGTATCCTCATCCGGGTTCCGCAGCGACGCACCCGACGTCTGAAACACCGACGCGCCCAGCATACCTGGATTCAGGAATTCGACCAGACTCCACAACTCGCCCAGATGATTCTCAATCGGCGTTCCGCTCAACACCATTCGGTGGCGGCCCTTTAGCAGGCGCGCGGCTTTTGCCGACTCGCTCTGCGGATTCTTGATCGCTTGTGCCTCGTCGAGAATAATGTAGTCGAACTCAAAGTGCCGGAACTCCACCGCATCGCGCCGCAAAGTTCCATAGGTGCTGATGACGAGGTCGTATTCCTGCATGAGATCCCGCTGGGTTTCGCGATCCGCGCTCGTGTGATCGAGGATGCGCAATTGCGGTGTGAACTTGCGCGCTTCCTGCATCCAGTTGTAAACCAGCGATCGCGGCACCACCACCAGCGACGGCGGTACGTCTGGACGCAGCAGCCGCCGCGTTTCGAGCATCGCAAGCATTTGCGGCGTTTTTCCGACGCCCATGTCGTCGGCGAGGCAGCCACCGAGGCCCATCTTGGCGAGAAACTGCATCCACGCGACACCCTCTTTTTGGTAGTCGCGCAGTGTGCCCACGAATCCCGAAGTAGGCTCGAACGGAATCACCCGTTCGAAGCCGCGCAACTGCTCGCGCGCTGTCGCGAAGGCCTCGTCGAAAGCGATTTCCGGACGATCGAGTAGCAGCGCATCTAAAAGGCCGGTCTGATTCTGCCGGAACCGCACGTGCCCGTCTTCGGTATGGGCGTGGCGCACCAGCGCGCCGAAGCGCTCGATCACTTCCTCGGGCAGGATGCCAAACGTGCCATCCGACAGTGCCACCATCGACTCGCCGCGTCGGATCGCCTTCAGCAACTCTGGCAGGCGCACAATCTCATTCGGACCGAACTGCAAGCCGCCTTCAAGATCGAACCAATCGATCTGGCTGGTGAGATGCACTTCGAAATGCGTTGACTGGCGGAACTGCTTCCCTTCCACCTCGACCTTCCAACCCAGCCGGATCAGGTGCGAAACCACCTCCGTCAGACGCTTGCGGCCGACATCCCAGCCGGGCAGCATCTGGCCGTCCTGGTACCAGTTGATCGCCTTCAGACGGAGCTTTTCCAACTCATCCCGCGCGGCTTTCTCTTCGGGAAGATTGCGATGGACGTAGCAACGCTTGGCCGAAGAATAGACGCCATTGCCGGGCTGCTGCGCACGGAAGGAGATACCGTCGTAGACAAACCGTAGATCGCCGATCAGGTTGCCCTCGCGCCCAACGCGCAGGCTATACCGGGGATCGGCGCGCAGCAAAAGCCAAGGCAACAGCTTCGGATGAATCTGCTCGAACTGCAGATCGGGATGCCAATCCACCGGCGGATGATCGTCGCGGCTCAGCACCTGTGCCAACAGATCCGCGCCGCCCGCCATCGGCATCGTCAGTTCGCGATTGCGCCGCAGCATGTCGAACCAGCTCTGGGAATTGCCGACCTCCAACGGACCAATTTGCCGCGCGGTCACAAACAGCCCGCCCATGGCTTTCTTCAGCTCATGCAACGGGATCCGCAGTTCCCCAACGCCCAGCGCACCCTGCACCACCCAGAACTTGGCGTCTTTCGCCACCTGCATGCGGAACTTCCAAGCCTCATCTCCCGCCCATTGCAGCGGCTCGTCGGGATGTCCATAAAGATAGCAGCGACCGGAATCGCAAACGAGTTTCGCCACCAGTCGGCCCGCCGCGCCGAGCAGTGAGTATTCGCTTGGCAGCAATTCGCTCACAAATTGATCCGCATTGGGGACGCCTGCCAGCAAGGTCAGAATCTCGCGATCGGCGGCATCGGGGATCTCTTCGATCTGTGAACGGAAAAACGTCAGCGAACGGTTCTTTGACCAACCGCCATCCTTCTTACGATCGCGCGCCTGCAATTGCAACGAAAGTCCGCCACCGGTGAGTGTGCGCTCGGGATTGATGACATATTGGATCTCGCGCCCCGCGGGCACCGGTTCGCGATCGCGGCGCACGGGCGATGGCATGAAGGGCGAACGCATCGCGTGAAAGGCGGCGGGCCAGGTTCCGGTGTCGCTATTATCCGAGGTGGCCGCGCCGTGGACACTGGCGAGCACTTCAGGCAGGCCATCGGAAAAACTGCCGCCGAGATAGCTCATGCGTTCCGATTGCAGAAGCGTGGCCCAGATATGGATACAGACGCCGAAATCGACGGCGGCGGCGCATTGGCAGACACCGAGCACAGCCTTGCCCTCGCGAACCAAGCGGACTCCGAAGATCGGCCCGTCTTCGATTTCGGCATTGACCTCGCGAACATTGCCGCGCTGAATGCGCACGCGGCTTGCCCAGAAGAGATCGCGCCCGCCTTTTTTGATTTGCTCGCTGAGCCCTTCACCCAGCCGGCTCAAGTACATTTATCGCTGCACTCCGATTCGAGCAGGTGAATCCGCAGGACAGTGCGCCGTACCAAAAATCCAATCCCAAAATGCAAAACTAATGCAGAAATTCCGGTTCTGAGGACCGGCTTCAGGATGCACATGATGCCATATGTGCAGTTCGGGCGTATTGAGAACATACTTCATCCAGCCAAACCGCAGCCGCAGATTGGCATGTGCGAAGTGGCTGATACCCGTGCTCAGAAATGCACATAGCAGCGAGGCTTCCCACCGGAAGCCCAACAGAAACGCCGGTGCATATAGAATCGATTGGTACACCACGGTTTCGAGAGGATGAAAGCGCCAGTTGCTGAGCCAGTCGAGTTCTTCGCTGGTGTGGTGGACACAATGGAACTTCCACAGCCAAGGCACGCGATGCAGAAGGTTGTGGATGCCATATTGCACCAGATCTTTGACCAGCCAGAGCGCCAGAACCTCAAGCCACAACGGCGCGGTTCCGAGCCACGTTAGCTTATAAGGCACGAGCGCTTCGGAAGGGATCGTCTTCGATAAGCCCAGCGCCACCACCCAGCCACCGATTTCCGAATGAAACAGTAGCAAGGCAAGATCCAGCACGATGCCACGGCGCAGCAAACGCTGGTTGGGATTTCGCGGCCACAGGCGTTCGGCCACCACAAGGGCGGCCCCGGAGACGACAAGAAAGATCGGGTATGTCAACATCCCTCCTTTCAGTATGGCCACAAAACAGGTTGAACGGGTATTGCGCCAGCTTGGAGGCGTTTAACGCAGTGCGAGCGATACAAACACCATTCGTTTGGGACGGCCAAACCGCTTGTCAGCGTTACGAAAAACACATCCGCTCCCACCGCGCCGCAGGGCGTGCGGTCGGTCGTGCATGTTGACTCGTACGCCTATTTCACAATCGCGGCATCTTTGAGCTTGCCCAATTCCCGCCGCGCGATGTCCGCCCAGTGGGACCTTGGATCGAGCTTCAAATAGGCGCGCCAGTGCGGAACGGCCTGCATGGACTGGCCGCGGCTCTGGAACAGCAGCGCCAGATTGTAGTGCGCATCCGGATAACCGGGATTCAGCCGCAGGGCCTCAGTATAATGATGCAACGCCTTGGTATCGCCGCGCTCGTCGTAGAGATTGCCGAGATTGAAGTGCGCGAGCGCATAGGCGGGATCCACTTCCACGGCGCGTTTGTAGCACTTTTCCGCCTTTGCATGCTGGCGGGCGTTGAAGAAGAGCGTACCTAGATTCACCAGCGCGCCAGTGGATTGCGGATCGAGGGCGATGGCCTTCTCATAGGCCGCGCGGACTTCGGCTTCCGCCGCCCCGGACTGTTCCAGTACCAGTCCGCGTTCGAACCACTGCTCGGCCTCATGCCGCTTCTTTGTATCCTGATTGCTGGCAGAGACCGTTGTGGGAAACGCCATGGTCGTTCCGCTGGGGCGCGGTTTGGCGTCGAAATCCAGCAAAATCTGGCCGGATTTCGCATCCGATGTTTGGCCGGCGACCTCAAGATACACGTCGCCGTAGTCGGTGGCGGAAATGCGGAACTCACTCAGTGGATCCTCGACGCCTTCGCGCAAAGCGACAACATTCATCAGCTTCTTTAGACGGGCTGAGGAAATCCGTTTGCTGGAAATGTCCGAAATTTTGCGGAGCTTCGCCAGATCGGCAAACGTATAGGCGTCACAACGCTTGACGAGGTTGAGCGATTCCCAACTGCGCAGTTTCTGCTCGGTAACGCCCAACAAACGCCGGACGCGTTCTCGGGACAGTTGGTTCTGCGAGGGCCGTAACTCGACGGCGAGAGCAGTCACGCGTCGATATTAGCAGATCCGGCGATTTGAAGACTGGATCCGTACGCGATAGTATGACAGGCAATGTCCTTCTATCGTCCACTTTTGTTGGCAGCCCTGATTGCTGCCACGGTTCACGCCCAGCCTGCCGCTTCCTCAAAGACCAAGTACACTGCGGATATCGAACGCACCAGCTATGGCGTGGCGCACATCACCGCCAAAGACTTCGGGAGCCTCGGCTTCGGCGAAGGCTACGCGCAGGCCGAAGACCATCTCTGTTCGATCGCCGACCAGGTAGTGAAGGCGCGCGGCGAACGGTCGAAATATTTTGGCGCTGGCAAAAGCAACGAGCATCTCTCGAACGACATCACGATGAAGGCGTACGGCATGAGCGAACGCGGTGCCGCGTATCTATTGAAACAACCGCGCGAGATCCAGGATTGGTACGCCGGGTTCGCCGCCGGATACAACAAATTCTTGAGCATGACTCCGAAGGATCGGTATCCCGGCTGGTGCGCCGGTACGGATTGGGTGCATCCGATCGCCGCGCAGGACATAACCGCCTATCAACAGGTGACGCTCCAGGTGACCACGAACTTCGCGGCGATGATCGCCACGGCGCAGCCTCCTGCTACTACGGCCGCGGTGCCCAGCGCAGGGGAAGATCTCGCGGCCATCGATTTTCCAAAGCTCGATCTCGCAAGCAACGGCTGGGCCATCGGTAGAGATCTCGCGGCTTCGAAGCGCGGGATGCTGATTGCGAATCCGCACTACCCGTGGGTTGGATCCAATCGCTTTTGGGAAAAACATCTGGTTGTGCCTGGAAAACTGAACGTTTATGGAGTCAGCCTCATCGGCAACATTGGCGTCAGCATCGGCTTCAACAAAGACATCGCCTGGACGCATACTGTCTCGGCAGGCAAGCGCTTTACGGCCTTCTCGCTCGATCTCGTGCCCGGCAAGCCGACCACGTATCGTTACGGAAACAGCGAGCGCGAGATGACCCGCAAGCAGGTTTCGGTGGAAGTGAAGCAGGCCGACGGATCGATGAAGATGATCGAGCGCGATGTTTGGTTCAGCCACTACGGTCCGATTGTCAATGTCGCAGGAATCGGCTGGTCGCCGAAGCGCGTGGTCTCCGTGCGCGATGCGAATGCCGACAACAATGGCGCGGCGGCGCAGTGGTTCGATATGAATCGCGCCACCGGTATGAAGGAATTTCAAGCCGCGCACGAGAAACATCAAGGCATGCCTTGGGTGAATACGATCGCTGCGAGCCGCGATGGCGTTGCCTGGTATGCGGATACTGCTTCGACTCCCAATCTTTCGAAGGAGGCGCTGGCAGAATGGCAGGAACGCTTGAAAAGAGATCCCATCACCAGGCGTTTCGATCAGCAGGGCATGGTTCTGCTCGACGGTAGCGATCCGCGATTCGAGTGGGAGAACGACTCCACCTCCACCAAGCCCGGCGTTGTTGGATACGCCAACACGCCACGCATGGAGCGCACGGATTATGTATTCAATGCCAATGACAGCTTCTGGATCGCCAATAGCCACGCGCCTTTGACGGGCGACTATTCGCCGCTGCATGGCGAACAGAATTCGGTTCGCTCGTTGCGAACGCGCAACAACGACCTGACGCTGTCGAACCAGTCTCCGGATAAGCCGGCGGGATCCGATGGGCGGTTCACTTTGGACGAGATGGCGAACGCGCTGCTATCCAATCGTTCGCTCGCCGCGGAGTTGCTCAAGGATCAACTTGTCGTGCATTGCGAACAGGCTGCGATGGGCGAGCCTTGTGCAGTCCTCAAAGCGTGGAACGGACGCTATGATCTCGATAGCCGCGGTGCGGCCCTGTTCCGCGAGTTCTTGATGCAGTATCAGCAGGGCGATTACCTGGGCAAGGGCAAGTTGTATGCAGTGGACTTCGATCCAAAAGATCCCACCAACACGCCTCGCGGACTTGGTGACAGCAAGGTGGCTGTTGAGAATCTGGCCAAGGCGGTGAAGGTTCTGCAAGGGCGGAACATCGCATTGAATACGCCGTTGGGCGAATTGCAATACGCCGACAAAGCGGGCAAGCGCATGCCTGTGCATGGCGGTGACGGCTTCACAGACGGCCTGATGAACATGCAGCGCAACAGCCGGAATACGACGACGCTGGAACCGATGGATGAACCGAAGGCTGTGAGCCGTTCGCTGACCGAGAAGGGCTATCCGGTGGTGCATGGTTCGAGCTTTGTGATGGCCCTGGAGTTTACGGACAAGGGTCCGCGGGCGAAGGCGTTTCTGACGTACTCGCAGTCGGGCGATTCGAAATCGCCGCACTTTACCGATCAGACGGAGCTGTTTGCGAAGAAACAATGGCGTCCCGTTTTGTTTGAGAATGCCGCCGTGAAGGGCGATGTGAAACGGCGTTACAAGGTGGCCAACTGACTCGATATCGTGTCGTTGCGTTCGCTGTTCTGCTTGCGGCGATTACTTATCTGGATCGCGTTTGTATCTCGATTCTCGCGCCGGAGATTCAGAAAGAGCTCGGCCTTTCGAAGCAGCAGATGGGCTACATCTTCAGCGCCTTTACGATCGCGTATGCGGCGTTCGAGATCCCGACGGCATGGTGGGCGGACCGTTCGGGAACGCGGCTCGTGCTCGCGCGGATCGTCACTTGGTGGAGCTGCTTCACCATTGCGACGGCGGGCGCATTCAGCTTCTGGTCTTTGTGGATCATTCGCTTTCTCTTCGGAGTTGGCGAGGCGGGTGCCTGGCCCTGCGTCGCTCGAACGTTTGCCCGTTGGATTCCGGCGAGTGAGCGCGGGCGGATTCAAGGTGTGTTTTTTGCGGGCGCTCACGCGGCCGGCGGACTCACGCCCATGCTTGTAACGTTGATTCTGCCGCTGGTGCACTGGCGCGCGATCTTCATCGGCTTTGGCTGCCTGGGATTCATCTGGGCGGTCGCCTGGCAGCGCTGGTTCCGCAACGAGCCTTCTGAACATCCTTCGGTGACGCCTGCGGAGTTGAAGCTGATCGAGGCGGGGCGCCCGACGGTTTCGAGCCATCATGAGGGCTGGGAATACTGGAAGCGGCTGTTGACGCATCCGAATTTACTGCCGCTTTGCCTCATGTATGTGGCGAATACTTGTAGCTTCTACTTCTGTATTACTTGGCTGCCGACTTATTTGTCAGAGGTCCGCGGATTTTCAGCGATGAGGCTGGGATTTTTCGCGGGGTTGCCGCTGATGGCTTCGGTGGCGGGTGATATTTCCGGCGGCTGGGTGACTGATTATGCGACGGCGCGATGGGGGCTGAAGTTTGGACGCTCGGGCGTGGGCGCGATTGCATACGTGATTGCCGGAATCGCGATGGCGTTGGGCGCGATGGCGGAGGGTCCTGAAGCGGCAGCGATGTGGATTTCGTTGTCGGTGGCCGCGAGTATGTTTACTTTGGGCGCGGCTTGGAGTGTTTGCATCGACATCGGCGGGAGTCATTCGGGTGTGGTGAGCGCGGCGATGAATACGGCGGGACAGATCGCCGGGATTGCGGGTCCGATTATTCTTCCGATGATTGTGGCGGCATCGGCGAGTTGGACGATTCCGATTTTAATTATGTCCGGGCTGTTCTTTGTTGGGGCGGTTTGCTGGCTGTTTGTGGATCCGCGGAACCGGGTGTTCGATTAGTTTTTCACCGCGACAGCGAGATCGCGAATTGCAGCAATGACCGCATCCTTACCATCCTTACCTTCCTTACCTATCAGCCCGTAGTAAAAGTGGAATCCGCAAGCCGAACCAACGATCCGACTTGAACCGATGGGATTCTCAACGTTCAAGAGCCCACCTGCCGGGTGTTGTGGAGCTTCCCTTGGCGCGGGGTTTGGGCCAGCCCATTTTCCTGCCGCCCAAGTGGACTTTTACCACGGGCTCCTAGCCCTGAATCAAAGAATGCACGCTTATCGACCTTGTCCCGCTCCGCTCCAGCCGGGCAAAAACCATGTACACCATCGTTTTCAACTGGTTAAAGCTCACGTACGAAGAATGGAGCGCGTCGATGAGAAGCCGATGCTGCTCATGAGATTAAAGCGCCTAAAACCAAGGGGAGGCATTTCCGCCGATCTCCATTCAACCTATGTCTCCCTCATTGTCTTCGGCTTGCGAACGTTTCGTTTTTCCAGCGCGCTACCCATCGGCAACAATGAGAGCAGGGCGGATCCATGGTCGGCAAAACGACCAAGACAACAACACCCGCCGATCTACTTCCGAGTCGAATTCGCCGTGTTCGGACCCGGAGCGCCACCCGGCAGTTGATAGTTCGGATACGCGGGTCGCTTGGGATCCGCCAGAGGCTTCGCCTTCATCTCAGCTAGCACAATCTCGATCGCTTTCTCCAACTGCGGATCCCGACCCTGACGCCACAACTCCGGATCGTTTTCCACTTCGATATCCGGCTCCACGCCCACGTTTTCCGCAATCCACTTCGACGACGCCGGATCCCACACCGCCGAACTCGGCGACGACACGAATCCGCCATCCATCAACTGGGGCGCGCCCGCGCGGCCAACGAGTCCGCCCCACGTGCGCTTGCCGATCAGTTTGCCCGCACCCGCGCGGCGAAAGTACCAGGGCATTGCATCGCCACCGGAACCCGCCCATTCATTGATAATCATCGCCTTCGGCCCGTAAATCGCCCCCTGCGGCTGCACTTCATCCTCGCCATCGCGCGTCGCCACGCGGCTCAACGGCTTGCGGATCATCGCCTCGGCAATATCCGTCGCCAATGCGCCACCGGCGTTGAAGCGTTCATCGATGATCGCCGCTTCTTTGCCCACTTGCGCATAGAAGTAGCGATTGAAATTGGTCAAACCACCGCCCGCGGTGTCGGGCATATAAATGTACGCCGCGCGCCCGCCCGTCGCCTTTTCCACCTTGCGCCGATTGTTCTCGATCCAGGCCAGATTGCGCAGCCTCGATTCCGACCCCACCGGCACCACCGTGTATTCACGTGTCGCGCCCGATCCATCGGCGTTCGCACCCACCTTGATCAACACCTGCTTGCCGGACTTCGACTCAAAGAAGCTGTGCACGCTATCTTTCGCGGTGACTTCGCGGCCATCCACGGTCAACAAATAATCGCTAACCTTCACGTTGATGCCGGGTTGCGTGAGCGGCGCGGATAGTCCAGGATTCCAATTCTCACCGTTGAAAATCCGCTTGAACTTGTAGCGATTATTGTCCACTTCGTAATCCGCGCCCAACAGGCCCGTAGGCACAAACTTCACATCCGGCTGATCGCCGCCTGCAACAAAGAGATGTCCGACGCTCACTTCGCCCATCATGTCCGCCATGAGGTAGTTCAGATCGCGGCGCGACGATAGCCCTGCGAGAAACTTGCGGTACTTGGCCTGGAAATCGCTGACATTCACGCCATGCAAGCCCGGATCGTAGAACATCTCGCGCTGGATCCGCCAGGCGTCTCGATACATCTGCGCCCATTCGGCCCGCGGGTCACTCCTCACTTGCAAATCCTCCACGCGCAGAGGACCGCTACCTCCAGTGGGAGCGCTGCCGGCCGGTGGCAGGATCGCCGCTGGGTCGGGGCCGCCCGCGCCGCCCGCTCCTGCAGTTCCAGGCGTCATAGGGCGGAGGGCCTGAATGGACCAGCCCGGTCCCTGTGCCGTCAGCGTCTTTTCTCCGTTCGCCGAAACCTCAAATGACCTTGCATTGATGCTGACTATGTCCGCTTTACGCAGCTTTAAGTCGTAGCGATGCACGGTCATGCCGCCGAAGCCCGCACCTTCCATCGCCAACAAAGTACCCGCCTTGCCCACATGTAACCCTACATATC
>CAZCPL010000111.1:0-4517 GCA_964500255.1 uncultured Solibacteraceae bacterium
TAAAACTTGATCGCGATCAAGAGAATCGTGATCGCAATCGAGAGAATACGCAGCCAAGCTCACCGTTGGGACATTCGCCGACCACAAACAAGGCTCCGCATATTCGCGCCCTCCGAATTCACGACAGATTCGATAGACACCAGGTCGAAGTCCAGTGAAAGCGAAATCTCCATTCGCGCGGCTCACCCTGGTCACGCTCTCGTAAATTCGGCGCCCATCCAAGCCGCTGAGGCGATCGCCTCTCCACCATCGAAACCTCACTCCTCGACCTCGAAATCGAATGGAACACTCCCTTCACCAACATTCACCTCACAGGCCTCGACACCCGCCACCACCTCGCCATCGGCTTCCTCCAACACACCCAAAGCTCCAACGCCCTCGATCTCTGCCGCCGCTATCTCTCCGCCGCCCAGCGGGATTACCAGCGCGCCATCTCCACCTTCGAGAAACTCAAGGAAATCACCGCCGCCGTGCCCCTTCCCCAACCCGAATCTGTCACACAACCCGATCCCGAACCCGCCGCAGAGCCCCAAAAACTCCATTTGGTCCAACACGATCCAAACGAACCGGCCACCAGCAAGCCGTCGAACGCCACCAACCTGTCTCACAACGCCGAGGATGCGGATTCCAACTCAGATCAGGCTCCGAAAAACCCGAAGCGCACCGCATAGGGGACGCTTTCACGCCGCTCACATCGGCGGAAAGGCGCTTCGACACCGCCCCAACCGCACAGTTCTTTGAAATTCGAATGAATAAGAACCACAGCGCGCCCCGCGGCGCTGAACTCCAAAGTCGTGGTACGGGGCATGTGGCGAGGGTGGCGAGGTGGCCATGGCGACGCGGTCAGGGCGGCTACCCTGCGGGGATCTTCTCATGTGCACTCCCCACCGAGTCCCACCGCGCTTGATTTCGCAACCGTTCGGCAACGCCAGCGCTAAGCCGTCCACGCTCGCCTGGTTTGAGGTTGAGGTTCCGGCACGGGACTCGCTTTTGCTCTTGACCCCAACGCGAAGTAGTTTTTGGGCGTAGGGCACGCCGCGCTGGCCGTTAAGTTCGCGGATTCTTCGGTGGTAAGTCGGAGCATGGGCCGCCAAATGCCTTCGCGTTCGCTGTGCTGCTGTCTTGTGAGTCCGCTGGCCTTCTGGTTGGCAAGGATTCGCCAGAACGTAGTTCGTCCAGTTCGTCCATGCAAATCGCCCACCACTACACCCGCGTTGGCGGGTAGTTCCCCCACATCCGCACCTGAAGAAATGCCCTAGTTTCCTCTAAGGTTCGGCTAGGTATCCGACGATCTCACATTTGAACGAGAACTTTCGGTTCCTCGATCCACTTATTACTTGGGATCGAATTTCTCGCGATGCGATTGAAGATGTCGGAAAAAGCTCCACCCAGCAAATTGACTGCACCGCTGCTCGATTGGAAGGCGCGCAAAATCGAGGACCCGGTTGCACGCCTTCGTTTTCTGCGAACGGCGACGACGGCGATGGAAGCCGGCTCATCGAGCACCCGAATGTTCCGGCGCAGCGGATTCTGGGCGATCGCGCTGGTACTGGCCGCCTCGGCTGCCATGCCCTTTCGCACGCTGCTTTCCGCCTCCCACACCGATCGCGCCCCACGCATCACACCCGCCGTCGCCAAGGTGGACGTCACGAAAATCTGGCAGGTCGAAGCCACCAAGGAATTCGAAAACTATTCCAACGGCCTGCGAATCGAGAAACAATATGCTGTTGCGAACCGTCCCCGTCCCCAATACCGCGTCTTTGAACGCAACGGGCCTCGCGCGGACAAATATACTACGCGCTCTAACATCTCAGGAATCGTCTTCCATACGACCGAGAGCCATATCGCAGCCTTCAAAAAAGAGGCAAACGAGACCCTCCGGCGTGCCGGGCGCAGTGTCCTCGCCGAGGTCCAGATCCGGCGCTGTTACAACTATCTAATCGACCGTTTCGGCCGCGTTTGGCGCATTGTCCAGGAATCCGACGTCGCCTGGCACGCGGGCCAGTCGATCTGGGCGGATGCCACCGGCGTTTACGTCAATTTGAACGAGAGCTTTCTGGGCGTTTCGTTTGAGGCGGAGACCTATGGAAAAGACGGCCAGGCGATCGCCACCGAGGCGCAAATCTATTCGGCGCGGCTGTTGACGGATATGCTGCGCGCCAAATACAACATTCCGGCGTCCAACTGCGCGACTCACGCCCAGGTATCGGTGAGCATGGCGAGCATGGGGGTCGCTTATCACACCGATTGGGCTGGCAATTTTCCATTCGCGGCAATGGGCCTGCCCAACAACTATGCCGAGCCTCTGCCATCTTTGTGGACCTTCGGGTTCAACTACGACCAATCTTTCATCCGGTTGCTTGCGGACAAGCCGTGGACCGGGTTGATCCTTGCCGAACAGCATGTCCGGGAGCAGGCCGCCTTGGCAGGCATTCCGGCGGCTCAGTACAAACTTAGACTCCAGCAACGCTACAAAGACCTGATTCTGGCCCTTTATGGAGCCAACGAGGAACAAGCCAATGAATCCTAATCATCAAAACGCCATCGGACTCGATGTCGGCACCAGCCGCATCGTGGCCGCCGTCTCGAACGACGAAGGCTATCACTATGACTCGCAGCTGAACGCGTTTGTCACCATTCCGTTCTCGAAGCTGACGGTGATGACACTGCAGCGCGAAGGCATCCCGCACACGGTGCGAGGACAGGAAATCGTGGTTCACGGCAACGAGAGCGAGAAGTTCGCCGACCTGATGAACACCGAGATCCGCCGTCCGATGACCCGCGGCGTGCTTGACGCCAAAGAACCCGACGCGATTTCGATGCTGCAACAGATCATCGGCTCGCTGGCCGCTGCCCCGGACAAAGGCCCGAAGCCGCGCGTCTGTTTTACGGTTCCGGCCGCACCGCTCGGTGCCGAGGAATCGCTGACCTATCACGAAACGACGGTCCGCCAGTTGCTTGAACAAATGGGTTACGAAACCCGCGCGGTCAACGAAGGCCTTGCCGTTGTCTACAGCGAACTCGAAAGCACCAATTACACCGGCATCGGCATCAGTTGCGGCGGTGGATTGTGCAACGTCTGCCTGTCGTATTTGTCGGTTCCTGTGGTGAGCTTCAGCATTGCCAAGGCCGGCGACTATATCGACAACAGCGCCGCCTCAATGACGGGTGAGCGTTCGAACCATATCCGCATCGTCAAAGAAGGCTCCTTCCACTTCAACGGCTTCTTCGCCGACAAAGTGCAGCAGGTGATCAGCGTTTACTACGACGACATGATCAAGTCACTGGTGGGCGGACTGAAAGAAGCATTCTCGTCGGCGCGCAATATGCCCAAGCTGAACCGTCCGATCCCGCTCGTGCTGAGTGGCGGTACGGCGCTGCCCCCGGGCTTCCGCGACCGGTTCGAGAAGATTTTCAAAGAGAGCGATGTGCCCGTGCAGTTGTCGGAGGTCCGGATGGCTCCGAAGCCGCTGGAAACCGCGGCGAAGGGTGCACTGATCGCAGCTCTATCCGAAATGTAAGTAGCGATCCGTCCTTGTCTTGGGGACGGAAGTCTGGCATGTCCTCCTATCCGGCGCGGGAATCCTCAAGATTTCCGCGCCGATTTTTAGACGCGCACAGATCTAACTCAAGCCAAGGCACTAAGGTTCTGAGTCGTTTTAAGGGGCGAGCGGCGGTCTGGCATCCATCGCAGCGCGTAAGATGTCAGCAGCCTCGTGCTGGTCGGCGTGCAGAGCCCAGCTAAGCGGTGTGCCATTGTAGATCGTGTCTTGCAGATCGAGCTTAGCCCCATGGTCGATCAACATCCGCACCACCGCAATATGCCCTGCGAGGGCGGCCTGATGGAGAGGAGTCGCATGGCTGTGCATGCCGACTGGATTGTAGCGATCGGCATCCACACCGGTGTCGAGCAGTGCTCTCAAGACGTCGGCGTGCCCCAACTGGGAGGCGAGCGCGATGGCGCGATGGCTCTCGTCTACACTTGCAGTCGGCAGGAGACGGATCACTTCATTCCATCGGCCAAGGCCGGAGGCAATGGAAAGCGAATCGACGGCCGCACCCTTTCGGGCCAGCACTTCCGCTGTCGCCCGGAAGTCGAAAACCAGAGCTGTCATCAGTGGACTCATCCAGTTGCCGGATTCGCTCGGCTCAAGCGACGCGCCGCGATCGATCAATAGCTCCGCCAATGCACCCTGAAGCCCTGCCTGCGCGGGATGACTGCTCGAAACCAGCAGGCTCAGCGTTGTCCACTCACCTCCGTAAAGATCGGCCAGCGCATTGGGATCCGCACCGGCGTCGAGCAGGATTGTAGCGATTTCGACCGCGTTGTGCGGTGTCATCTGGCGCTGCCCTTCCACTCCATTCGCCGCGATATAGTGCAGCAGCGTGCAGCGATGCACGGGCGGATCGAATGATGCTCGCCGAACTGACCGCGCGTTCACCAGACCGGGATTCTCGCGTAGAAGCCGCTTCAAAGTGCTGATTTCGCCGTGCACCACCGCTTCCACCGCAGCTTC
>CAZCPL010000111.1:4527-9675 GCA_964500255.1 uncultured Solibacteraceae bacterium
CCACAGCTTCGTATGGATACACGGCCGGATCGCGCCCTTCGATTGCGCGCACCCAGATTTCGAGGCTCGGCCAATCGAGAAACGCATATGCCTGGGCCACGGCGAGTTGCCCGTCGTCAATCGTGAATCCTTCGCTGCGCATCTGTTCTTCGGAGAGTGACTGAGGGAGCCACGCAACATCCTCGCGGCGGAAGCGCGGGTGATGATCGTGGAAAAAGTCGAGCGCGGCTCGGTCTCCGGCGCGCCATTTGTCGAGAAGTGAGACGGCTTGCTGGTTGTAGGCGGTGAGGGGCGCAAAAAATGGCAGAGGCAGAGGAAGAGGATCCATTGTTCGATGGTAGTCCCCCAAAGTGAGCCCCATTCACGAGAGAGAATGAAAAGAATGCTTCTCAAACCTCGCGTTCTGGTAATCGCCTCGAAAATCGGATACCAGACTCGAGCATTTGTCGATGCCGGGGCGCGGCTGGGTTACACTATTCAGCTCGCTACCGACCGCTGCCACAACCTCGCGGATCCGTGGGGCGATGGCGCTCTGGCTTTGGACTTCGATCATCCGGAACCCCTCGATGGGGAACGATTCGATGGCATTGTTGCAGCAGGAGACATCCCCGCTCATGTCGCCAGCGTCATCGCGAATGGACTCAACCTGCGGTTTCATCCGCCTGTCGCGGTGGCGACCGCCCGCAACAAGTATGAGGCACGCTTACGCTTTGCGGCTGCAGGATTGCCAGTGCCTCGGTTCCAGCGAATCCCACTCACGGATCCGGTGCGACCGGCGAAGTATCCCGTTGTGCTGAAGCCACTCGGACTCTCGGCGAGTCGCGGCGTGATTCGGGCGAACGGCGATGCCGAATTCGATACGGCGTTCGCGCGAATCCGGGCGTTGCTTGAGAGATCCGAAATCCGGCAGCATCGGCAGGAAATCGATCGGTACATCCAAGTGGAAGAGTTCATTCCAGGGAGTGAGTACGCTCTGGAGGGGCTCATGACCGCGGGAAAACTGCGCATACTGGCGATCTTCGACAAGCCGGATCCGCTCGATGGTCCGTTCTTTGAGGAATCCATTTACGTCACTCCTTCACGAGCTTCAGCGAGCGAACAGGCTGCGATGATCGGGGCGGTTGAGCGAGCGGTGAGCGCGCTGGGGTTGGCGGAAGGGCCGATTCATGCGGAGGTCCGGGTGAACGCGGCGGGGGTGTGGATGCTGGAAGTGGCTCCACGTCCGATTGGGGGGCTGTGTGCCCGCGCACTGCGATTCGAATCTGGATTGGGTCTGGAAGAAGTGCTGCTGCGACACGCCGTGGGCGAAGATTGCGCGGAAGAGAAGCTAAGGGGCGGGGGGAGCGGAGTGCTGATGATTCCAATTCCCAAGCGAGGAATTTATCGGGGTGTAACCGGGGCAGAAGAGGCACTCGCGACGGCGGGGATCGAAGGCATGGAGATTACGGCGATGCCAGGAAATGAGTTGGTCCCGCTACCTGAGGGAGCCGGGTATCCAGGGTTCCTGTTCGCGCATGGAATTGGCCCAGCGGAGGCCGAAGCGGCGCTGCGCGAAGCACATGGCAAGCTCAGGATCCAGATCTCGGAAGTTCTGCCGCAAGTGTAAAAGCGCCAGTCTTTTTAGGATCGGCGCTTCGGTACAGCTAATTCTTTTCCTTGCTCTTCTTACCTCGGCCGGGCTCCTCAGCCTTGCCGGAAAGAAGCCGTGCTCTAGCTTCCATCTTGGCGGCGTCGCCCTTTTTCTTCATCTTCTTGAGGACGCCGGCGTAGTCGTCCAGCACCTCGATCAGAATCGGAGGCGGTGGATCTGCGGGATTGATTACGGGCTTCTTCGCCGTCGTCCACCCGCCCTTGTCCAGAATCGAAATCGATGTCTTGAAGAGATTTTCCGCCTCGTTGGTGCGTTCTTTGGAAGCGAGCAATCTAGCGAGGCCAACGAGACTGGTGACCGTCTCGCCTTCTTGGGCCGACAAGAGTTGGCGATAGAGCGGTTCGGCTTCGGTATCCTTGCCTTGTGCCGCGTAAACTTCGGCGACTTTTTCGACATTCATGCGGGTCAACGGATGTTCCGCCGATGAAGACTTCATGCGGATGAAGAGCGCCCGTTCGTAGGCTTTTGCCGCTTCCGGATACTTCTTCTGCGCAATGTAGGCTGCGCCCAATTGATCGAGAACCGGGGCGATCGCTGGATCCACCGGACCTAAGCTGCTCTCACGGACGGCCAGTGCACGGCGCAGCGCGGGTTCTGCCTGTTCGTACTTTTGACGAGTCAGGTAGAAGCTGCCCAAATTGTCGAGGGTCGTTGAGAGCTCGAGTGTATTTCCACTGGCTTTTTCGACTGTGCGCAGCGCCCGGACAAATGAAGCTTCCGCTTCCACTTCCTTTCCTTCCGCTGTGTAGGATCTGCCAAGCATGTTGAGGGTTGCTGCCAACAGCAGCAGGTCTGACGCGCGCTGCTCGTTGAGCTTTTCGCGAATCGCCAGCGAACGGCGCAGAAACTTCGAGCCTTCTTCCGACTTGTCCTGGGCCAGCGCCGCCCGCGCCAGATTTTCGAGAACCGGGACAAGATCTTTGTGCTGCTTGCCTGAGATCTGTTCGACAATCTGGAGCGCGCGTCGCCAGTATGTATCGGCCGCGCCGAACTTCATTTGCGCAAAATTGACGCGAGCCAGTTCCGTCACGTCCGGGACGATTTCGAGGGAGTTCAGGCCAAAGGAATGCTCACGTTCCTCGAGCAGTTTGGAGAAGACCGGTTCAGCGTCGCTGTAACGGCTCTGCGAAGAATAATATTCGGCCAAGTCGCGGTACGCCTTGGCGAACTGCGGCGAATCGACCGGGGATGTCTTGGCTTTTTCAAACGCGTCTTTCAGTGACTTCTCATCCGGTTCCACAACTGGGGTTTGGGCCAGAAGGAACGACGCGGCAGCGACGAGGAGCAGGCAACTCTTGTGCATGATCTGAGATGTTGATCGGCAAGTCTGTGCCAGGAGTTCAGGGGTCAACCTTAAAAAAGTTAGCCTTCTACCGTACGACTGCCACCTAACACTCGGGTGTGGTGATGCTTTCAGTGGATTGGCTGATATGCTAGATCCCAATGCCGGAAAGATGCGCGTTGGACGGGTTATTGGTGCTGGATTTCAGCCGGGCAGTGGCGGGTCCCTATTGTGGGACGCTTCTGGCCGATCGCGGGGCGAGGGTGATTAAGATTGAAGATCCGAACGGTGGGGATGAGTCGCGCGGCTGGGGTCCGGTGTATCAGGCAGGGGAGAGTGCGTACTTTCTGAGCCTGAATCGTAACAAAGAATCGCTGGCGTTGGATCTGAAGACGCCTGAGGCTCGCAAGGTGATTGAACGGTTGATTCCGAGGGCGGATGTGCTCATCGAGAACTTCCGACCCGATGCCGCCATGCGGTTGGGTCTCGCCCCTTCCTTAACCAGAACCCTCAACCCGCGATTGATCCACTGCACCATTTCAGGATTTGGCACCACAGGACCTGAGAGTCAGAGGCCGGGTTACGATTTGGTGGTACAGGCCATGAGTGGACTGATGTACGCCAACCGGCAGCCGGATGGTACTCCATACCGTGTTCCTTTTCCTCTTACCGATATGTACACCGGCCTATTCGCGAATCAGGCGGTGTTAAGCGCCTTGATTGCGCGAGGCTACACCGGCGAAGGTGCACACGTCGAAACCGCGCTGCTCGACTGTTTGCAGACAGTGATGTGTTCGCTGGGTCCGATGGTGTTGGCGGACGGCCAGGAACCGGGTGTCGGCAACGCGATCGTTCCTTATACCAGCTTTACTTGCGCCGATGGAAGTGTGGTGATCGGCACACCGAACGAGCGGATTTGGCAGCGCTTTGCGAAGGCGGTGGATCGGGAACGTTGGCTGAGCGATCCGAGGTTCGCCAACAATCAGGCTCGCTGCGACAACAAAGAGTTCGCGTTGGCGGAGATCGGGCAAGCGGTCGCGCATCTGACGCGGGCCGAGGTGTTGACTTTGATGGACAAGTGGGACGTGCCCTGCGGGCCGATCCATACGCTGCGGGAGGCTTATCTGTCGCCACGGGCTTCGGTGCAGACCTATGATCATCCGACGGCGGGAACAGTGCGGATGCCTGCGAATCCGATTCGAGGGGTCGCCGAGCGGACTCCAATCCAGCCAGCGCCGCGGCTTGGGGAGCATACATCGCGGATCCTGGAAGAGTTCGGATTGAGTTAAGGATTGTCAGATATCGAAGAGTGAGTAGTCATCGGCTAGCGGGGCAACGTATGCGGCGCACGGAGTCAAAGGAGCGGCGAAACTGCTGGAATTGGGATACACCTTCGGAGACAGCCGGAGATAGCCACACTACCGGAAATGTTGGATCGCAATTCGGCGAACGGCACCGTGTTTTCCGCAACGCAAACTTTTGACTACGATCGGTGGGGGCAACCGTGCGATTCTGGGCGGCTGGAATCCGGCATGTGGCTCCGGCGGCGCTGTCGATGTATGACGTCGCGAAGAATCAGCGACACGGACCGGGTCTTTGGGCACCCTGCTGATTCTCCTTGCTGGCAGGAATCTTACAGGTCCGCTTCGATCGAAAGAGGAGATCGGATAAAGTAGGTAGTCGATGATCTCAATCCTCGTTCTGGCCAGTATGGCTTTGCTCGCCACTGCCGACAACTACAACATTCCCCTTTGGGAAAAAGGCAAAGTCCCGCTCGCTGTCGCTGACGGACCGCTCGACGAGCCCTTTCTCACTGTCTTTCAGCCGCCAGCGAACAAACGCAATGGGTCGGCTGCGGTGATCGCCCCCGGCGGCTCGAACATCATGCTGATGTACAGCGTCGAAGGCATTGAACTGGCCGAACGGATGAACGACTGGGGCACCACGGTCTTCGTTCTGACTTACCGTTTAGATCCGCGCTATAACGCTGCCGCACGTACTCTAGATGGCAGTCGAGCGGTGCGTCTGATCAAGCACCGCGCCAAGGAATTTGGCATCGATCCCGAACGGGTCACTCTCGCGGGATTCTCTGCCGGCTCTGAATTGACTCGCTTTGTGGCAGCCGCGGCAGGCCCGGGGGACGCGAACGCCGCCGATCCGATCGAACGCGTTGACTCAAAACCGCATTCCATCGCGCTCGTTTATTCCACTGGCC
>CAZCPL010000111.1:9685-17385 GCA_964500255.1 uncultured Solibacteraceae bacterium
CCGACATTCTTTTTATCGGCCGCAGCCGACGGACCCGCGAATCCTTCCGCCGAGCTCTTTGTGGAAATGAACAAAGCCGGCGCCGTTGCCGAGATGCACATTTACCAGCGAGGACGCCATGGATTCGGTGCCGCGACGACCAGTCCGGAATATGGCCCTTGGATGGACGAATTTAGGCACTTCCTCGAACAGAACCAATTCTTTGGACCCAGGCCTGCGCCTGCTGTAAAGCAGGTCAGTGTCTTGAAACCCGCCACGAAGATAGCCAGCGACGGTTACGGCGATCTTGTGTTCGTTCCCGCAGGATCGTTCCAGATGGGTGACAACAATGGCGACGGTGAAACGCGCGAGCGTCCTGTGCATGCGGTGGAACTCGACGCCTATTATATCGGCAAACACGAAGTGACCAATGCGGAGTGGAAGAAATTCCTCAGCGATCCTGGATATGACGACGTGAAATTCTGGCCCAATGGACGGGTCATGCCTCGCGATCAGGTTCCTTATTGGACGCAGCCGCGGAACCACGGCGGTGGCACGCCCGATAGCGATGCCTATCCAGTGATTGGCGTCAACTGGGACGCAGCTAGTGCGTTCTGCAATTGGATCAGCGCGAAGACCGGCAAGAAATATCGCTTGCCGACCGAGGCCGAGTGGGAAAAAGCCGCGCGCGGAACAGATCAGAGGCGCTTTCCATGGGGCAATACCATCGACTTGAGCTACGCGAATGTTGTGGGATCGCAGAAGTTCGATACGGTTCGTATCCCCGGATATTACGACGGCAGCGTCCGCGACGGCTTCCAGACACACAACGGCGCATCGCCATATGGCGCGATGGATATGGCGGGCAACGTGATGGAATGGTGCTCGGACTGGTATAACCGGGGCTATTATTCGATGTCGGCGAAAAAGAATCCCAAAGGGCCGGGAAAAGGTGCTTACCGCGTGCTGCGAGGCGGGGCATTTTTCTTCGAAAGCCAGGACAACCGGTCGTACGCAAGATCCGCTGGATGGCCTTCGTTGCAGGCTTGGCGGATGATCGGCTTCCGGCTGGTGAGAGAACCATAAGGCTCTGATATGCTAGTGCCCGTATGAGTACTTCCAGAAGAACATTTTTCATGGGAGCGGCGGCAGCCGCATCCTCCATGCGCGTTTGGGGCGCCAACGAGCGCGTCAATGTAGCGATTGTCGGACTTGGCGGACGCGGCAGCAACCACGTCAGCATCTACTCACGCCTCGAACAATCCCGCATTGTAGCCCTTTGCGATGTCAATCAAGCCGCGCGCGAAAAGGCGCAGGCGTCGCTGGTGCGCGCCGGCGTGGAAAAGGCCAAAGAGGCCGAAGACATGCGCGAGGTGTTCGCCGATAAGAACGTCGAGGCGGTCTCCATCGCGACGCCCAACCACTGGCACGCACTTTCCGCGATTTGGGCAATGAATGCCGGCAAGGACGTTTACGGCGAAAAACCCGCCTGCTACAACATCTACGAAGGGCAGAAGCTTCTGCAGGTGCAGCAGGAAACCAAGCGGATGATGCAGGTTGGCTCCCAGCATCGCTCGAATCCCTTCAAAATGCGCTCGATCGAAGCCCTCAAGGGCGGGCTCATCGGCAAGATCTATCAAGCCAAAGGACTCTGCTACAAGCGCCGCGCATCGATTGGCCGCAAGCCCGATTCACCGACGCCTCCCGGCGTGAATTGGGACATGTTCCTCGGGCCGGCGCCGATGCGGTCGTTCAACGAACTGCGGTTCCGCTACAACTGGCATTGGTTTTGGGACACTGGCAATGGCGACATCGGCAACCAGGGCGTGCATGAACTCGGCATCGCGCGATGGGGCTTGGGTGAGCCGGAATGGCCGAAGCATGTGTATGCGCACGGCGGCAAGTTCGCCTATGACGACGATCAGGAGACGCCGAACACATTGACAGCGAGTTATGATTTCGGTGGGCGCGAGATGGTGTTCGAGGTGCGTGGGTTGTTGACTGGTTCGGAAGGTTCGTATCCGCCGGCAGCACGCCGCAGGCCCGCCGATGTTGCAGCGGGTGCGACAGCTCCGGCGAAGGCGGCTGCACAACCGTTGAACGTCATGACCGGCAATCTGTTCTATGGAACGGAAGGCTGGGCCGCGATGAGCGATGGCGGGTTCCAGGCGTTCAAGGGAGAGAGCAACGAGCTGGTGCTGGAAGAGCGGCCGGAACGTGGTGCGCCGGGCGGCGGCGATCCGACGGCGCTGCACATGCAGAACTTCCTGGCGGCGTGCAAATCCCGCAATTCGAAAGATCTGCACGATGAATTGGGAATCGCGGTGCTGAGCGCGTCGATGGTCCACTTGGCAAATATCAGCTATCGCGTTGGGCGGAGATTGACGTTGCAGGGAAATGCTCCGAAGTTTGCGAATGACGCGGAAGCGACGAAGATGCTGACGCGCGATGTGTATCGCAAGCCTTATGTGGTTTGATCGCTGAATGAGTTTGCGGCTCGCGCGCAGAGGCTTGCGCTTTGGCGACGGGCCACATCCTCAGGTTGGGCCAGGTCTTGTTTGCCGGGTTAAGCGATTCATTGGCGTTTCGCCATTTCGCGGCCACCCAGGATGATCATCGTCGGCTCGATTTTACGGATATCGTCTTCAGGGCAAGTCAGAAAATCGCGATTGATCACCACCAGATCGGCGAGCTTGCCCTTTTCGATTGTGCCGCGATCCTTTTCGGCGAATTGCAAATAGGCGGCCGTTTCGGTGTACATCCGCAGAGCGTCCGCGCGGCCAATCCTCTCTTCAGGACCTACGACTTCGCCGAAGCGAGTCTTGCGTGAGACCGCGGTCCACATACCGAGGAACGGATTGTAGGGATTGATCGCAGCGTTCTTGTCAAAGCCGATCATGTGATCGCTGCCGCCCGCGATCTTGACTCCGGCATCGAGATAACTTTTGAGCGGAATGAAGTAGCGCATGGGTCCGGGTTTTGACGGGAATACCTTTTCGAGCGCTGGCGCGTCGTGATACAGCCAGGCGGGTTGGACATCGGCGATGACACCCAGTTTCCTGGCGCGGGCAATCGCCTCGGGATTCTGAAACGACGCATGCATCACGTGCGAACGGGTTGGGGCGAGCGGTTTGATGGCGTTCAGTTTCTCGAAGGCATCGAGCAAATTGTCGACTGCGCCTCCGCCTTGGCTGTGCGCCGTCAACTGCCAGCCCTGATCGCGAGCGGCTTCGAGAATTGCGTAGAGCTTCGCTGGAGGAATGAAGAGAGCCCCGCGGCTATCGGGATCGTTTTGTGCGTAAAGCTGCTTACCGAACGGCCCATACGGCATGCGTTGATAGGCGGTGCCTTGAATCATGCCGCCATCCAAAGTGACTTTAAATGCCCCGAATTTCAGCCATTCAGAGCCTGAGTTGGTCTTCCAATCGCGATGGGTGACGCTGATCTCACGAACCGCATCTTCCACCGGTTGCGCGGCATTCAGACGCCAGGTCATCACCACGCGGACAGGCAACTCTTTGCGTCGTTCCAGCTCTTTGTAGAGATCCACATCTTCAGCGGTGACGGCGCGATCGCCGATGGCGGTGAGTCCTGCAGCTTGGTAGCGGAGCAGCATTTCGCGCATCGCCTGAAGCTTCTCATCGCGGGTGAAGACCTGCGCCTTCTCGGCCGCGCGCGTCAGCGTTGGCGTGTTGCGCAGGATGCCGTTGGGCTCGCCGTCGGCGTCCTTCACTACTTGTCCGGCTGGCGGATCGGGCGTCTCGCGGGTGATGTTGCAGACCTTCAAGCCGAGCGTGTTGAGCACAGAAACATACGAAGAATCGAGGAAAACCGGATGATCGGGAACCACATCGAGATCGTGACGGTTGGGGACACGCATCTCTGTGAGGCGGGTGGCGAAGGTGCGCGGCACGAAAATCCACTCGCCTTTGGGCACTACTCTGGCGCGAGCGCGCAAGTAATCCTGAATGTCGCTGACGGATCGGAAGCGCGGCATCGGATCGCGGAATTCGCTGAGCGCCGCACCGAGTGTGTGGACGTGGCTGTCGATCAAGCCGGGAACCACGGTCTTGCCAGCGAGATCGATGATGCGCGTGTTTGCGCCGCGCTCGAGCCGCAAAACGTCGACGGAAGTGCCCGTACGGACGATGCGCGTCTCTTTGATGGCCACCGCTTGCGCAACCGAGAACTTGGCGTCGACCGTGAGAATCTTGCCGTTGTGCAAAATGAGATCGGCATCGGCGGCAGAGAAGACAAGCAGTGCAAGAAAAAGCATGGTGGTGAAGCTTATTCTATCGTGTGGGGTGTGAACTGAGGCAAACTATGAGAATGCGCGTCCTGTTGTGGGTTCTGCCCGCCGTGGCGGTGTGGGGACAAAGTGAAGGCGCCTTACGGGCGGCCTTTGAGGGTAAGTATGTGCGGTCAAGAGTGGATCTTCCGGGTACACATCAAGGTCTGGACGTTCACTATCGCAAGCAGCCCGCTGTGGATATGCGGCAGTATCAGAACCGGCTCAATGAGTGGGGCGCGGCGGTGCGTCAGGGTGCGGACATCATGGTGACATCGATCCGGCTGAAGGGCAAGAATATCGAGTTCCAATTGGGTGGCGGTGGCTTGCACGAATCGAGTTCCGTGGACTTTCCGACGACGGTTCCAAAGTCGCGCTATGAAGAAGATCTGGAACGCGACGTCAAAAAAGAGACCGATTCACGACGCAAATCGACGATGAACCGCGATCTCGATCGTTTGCGTTCGCGCCGCTATGACGAAGAGCGCCGACTGCGCGCGGAAAAGGCTCGGCTCGAAGAGATGAAGCATCGCGAACTTCGCGAAAAAGCTTATCGCTACGGGTCACGAATCAATCTCTGGTTTGAAAAAGATTACCTGAAGGAATCGATACCGACGCCGGAAGAATTCATGCGGATGCTCGACGAATGGGTGGATTTCGTGCCGGCACCGAGTGCCGCTGGATCGCGCCGCAATGGTGGGATTCCGTCCCCTGTGCCGATTCCGGCGGTACGGACGGCGGCGTCTTTGAAGCGCGGGATGGAAATTGCCGAAGTGCACCGGTTGCTGGGCAATCCGGAACGCTACAAGGAATCGAAAGAGGGCTCGACTGCCGCTCGCACAGAAGCCTTCGAATCCGATGTGGAAACCATCGAAGTCGATTTCGTCGAAGGGCTGGTCGTCCGCTGGCGCGTTTCTTCGAAGTGAATTGTAAGACGGGGATGGCTGGATCGTTTTCCACAAGCGATCGATAGGCGGTACTCCTTAGTACTCCCAGTCCAAAAGCTTCCGCAACTGGTACCATCGTCCTTGGGAAAGTATTGATTACTTTGGTCCTGGACCTTAAGATCAGGGTAGTCCTATTTCTTATGGATTCGAACTGGTCCAGTCCAGCTTTCCGCGGAAAACGCGCCCTCGTCCTTGGAGCTTCAGGCTTTATTGGGCAAGCAGTGGCTCGGGCGCTGGCCCACGCCGAGGCCGATCTGATCGTCGCCGACCGTCGACCGCAGCAATCTGGCACCCCTGGAAAACATCTGATTGCGGACCTGCTTCCAGAGGGATCGGCTGCAACGCTCATACGAGAAGTGCAGCCGGATATCGTCTTCAATCTGGCAGGTTATGGAATCGACCGGACACAGCGCGATGCGGCGCTTGCCGAGCGCATCAACGGAAGCCTGGCGGGAGAAGCCGCCCGAGCCGCTTCCCACTTAAAAAGCGATTGGAAGGGGCTGCGCTTTGTTCATGTCGGTTCGGCGCTGGAATATGGAGTAGCAAGCGGTGACCTCGACGAGGCATCCGAACCCAAGCCGACGACTCTTTATGGCGAGACGAAGCTCGCCGGAACTTTGGCCGTTGCCCGAGCTGGTCCACTGTGTCTGACCGCGCGACTGTTTACGATTTACGGGCCCGGTGAGATTGAGGGGCGCCTATTGCCGTCGCTGGCCGAAGCCGCGCGCTCAGGCCGCCATCTTCCACTCACCGAAGGGCTGCAACAACGTGATTTTACTTATGTGGGCGATGTCGCTGAGGGCCTGTTGCGGCTAGGCGCGCTGTCACCACCCGACCAACTCGAACCGATCGTCAATCTTGCCACCGGTGAATTGCAGACAGTGAAGCATTTCGTCACCGAAGCGGCAAGAGTTCTTGGATTGCGCCTTGGCCAACTCGGCTTTGGCGAACTTCCCACCAGGGTCGAAGAGATGGCGCATCTGCCAGTGGCTGTGCATCGCCTGCACCGGCGCACGGGTTGGCTGCCCACCACTTCGATCGCTCAAGGGGTTTTGGAGTCAATGGAGACTTACGTATGAATAGGCAAAATGAAGCGCAATTGGGCGACCCCAAGGTATCGCTGGTGGTCCCCTGTTACAACGAGGAGGATGGCCTTCGAAACATGGTCTACCGCTTGTGGGAAACCATGCAGGTCAACCGTGTGCCGGTGGAACTGGTCTTGGTGGACAATGGCTCGCGCGACCAGACCGGCGCGGAAATCGACGCGCTGATCGAAGAGGGTTATCCGGTTCGCAAGGTCACCATCGAAGTCAATCAAGGCTATGGCTATGGCGTTTTGCGAGGACTCGAAGCCTGCCGCGGTGACTATGTCGGATTTCTTTGCGCGGACGAGCAGGTGGATGCCGGCGACGTTGCGCGGCTCTGCCGCGTCGCGATGCGTTCACCCACTCGGCGCATGTATAAAGTTCGCCGCCGGTTCCGGATGGAGAGTTTTGCCCGACAGATTGTCTCAGGAACGTACAATGTGCTGGCCGGCTTCGTGTTCGGCAATCTAGGATCCGGCGATTTGAATGGAAATCCCAAGCTTTTTCCACGATCGAGTTACCAGCGGATGAATCTGCAGTCGAAAGACTGGTTTCTCGACGCCGAAGTCATGATCAAGGCCCGGCGTCTTGGTCTGCCGGTGTTCGAACTGAATGTCTTTTCCCAAATGCGGGCTGAAGGCACATCCAACGTGAAGGCATCCACCTGCTGGGAATTTCTGAAAAATCTAGCCTACTATCGCTGGGGCGCGGGACGCCATCTGCTCGATGTCGGAGCGGAAGTTCCCTCCACCGCTGAACCTCCCGCCACTGCCGCGCAAGGCGCCTCCGCCGGCGATGGCCAGGCCTGCGGCCGTGGCTTGCACGGCGCCCCAGGCGCCCAGGGCCAGACCGACGCTGTCGCGGTCTTCCAGCGACATCGCGGCGGTCAATGTGCCGACCGCGAACAGGCCGGCGCCGAAGCCGATCATCACCGTGCCCATGCGGAACAGCCAGGCGGCTTCCAGCGGTGCGGCGAAGACCACGGCGGAGAAGGCGGGCAGCCCGATCAGCGCCCCCGCAGCGGCCACGCGGATGGGGTCGGCGCCGCGTGCCAGCAGCCGTGCCGACAGCGCAAATGCGACCAGCGAGCCGCCAGCCATCAACGCCGTGAGCATGCTGGTGGCGCCGACGCTGAGGCCCAGGATCTCGCCGCCATAGGGCTCGAGGATGATGTCCTGCATGTTGAAGGCGGCTGTTCCCAGGCCCAGCGCCCACAGGAAGCGGCGTGCCTTCGGCTGCGCGATGAACTGGCGCCAGCGCGGCAGGAAGGGTGGGGCTGGCGTGCCGCGCTTGCGCCTTGCATTGCCGCGCGGTTCCTGCTTCCAGACCGCGGCAATGTTCAGCAGCGCCGACAGCACCGCCGCACCTTGCACCACCTGCACCAGGCGCTTGTCGCTGAAG
>CAZCPL010000112.1:0-17361 GCA_964500255.1 uncultured Solibacteraceae bacterium
ACATCCTGCTGCTGGAAAACGATCAGGTTCGCGTGTTCCGCAGTTGGCGCGAACCGGGCGCGACGGAGGCGATGCACGAGCATAGAGGGCAGGGACGTGTCGTCGTCCTGCTCACCGATATCGACGCGCGCGTGCTGCCCGGTACGACGGAAATGAAGGATGCCGCGGGTGGAGTTCACTGGACTGCGGGGCCTTCAAAGCATGCGGGAAAGAATGTGGGGAAGAAGCGCTTCGATATGATTCTGGTGGAAGTGAAGTAGCGCCTATTCGAGCCGGACCAATGCAGCACCGCCACGGGGCACCTCAAGGCCCGCATCGAGAATCGATTGGGCGTTGCGCCGGAGCGGGGTTTCCCGATTGGAACTGACAACCACAAGCGCAAGCTGGCTACCTTTGCGGTTTTGTCGGTAGATCACGTTTTGATCGGCCGTGATCAGCACGTCAAATCCCGCAGCCTCTGCCGATCTCCGCAGCGCGTCGTTCGCTAGACCGGCCCATCCTTGGAATGCGGTTGTGCGAACGTCAGATCCGGTAACAGTTTCCTCAGCAGTTGTGGAATGAGTCCGGCAGGTTTCGAAGGATCGCGGAGACCGGAAGTCGAGTGCCTCGGAACACCCAGGCGCCGCTCACCTTGCCGGGAACGTTCTCAAGAACAGGGCATTGAGACCAGGCAACCATAAATCCAGCCTAACGCGCGAAAGGCTCCGCATTGCGCGGAGCCTCTCGTACAAACCCACCGCAATCTATACGAAGCGATACTTCTTCGTCGCGTTGTCCCAAAGCACTTTCTTGTTGTTGCGATACGAAAGCGTCGCCATGTGTCCGCAGATCGCCGCTTCCTGGCCCACCGAAGGAGGCGCAATCGGCTTCGACTTGCCCTGCACGGATTCCAGCCAGTTCAGGATATGCGCTTCCACGGCTTTGTTGTCGTTGCCTACGAGATCGATCGTTTCCGGCTTGCGCGACTTGATCTTCTCTGGCGCTTTGCCCTGGAACGTTTCCGGATAGTAGCGCAGGAACTGGCGGCTGTTCACTTCGATGGTGCCCTCGTCACCCATGAACTGCTCGCCATAGCCGTAGTGATCGTTGCCAAAGTAGCAACTGTAGTTGATGTGGAAGTTGCCCGCGTACTCGTACAGGGCGCTGAGCGTATCCGGCACTTCGCGATCGTCGTTGGTCCAGCGATAGATTCCGCCCGAGGCCACGCACGACTGCGGAACCGCCTTGCCGCAAACGAAGTTCGTGATGTCGGTCTGGTGCACCAACAGATCGGTCGAGATGCCGCCCGAATAATCCCAATACAAACGCCACTGATAGAAACGCTCTTTGTTGAACGGACGCTTCTTCGCCGAACCCTGAAACCGATCCCAATCCGTATTCTTCGCATCCGCATTCGGAGGGATCGCATAGCGCCAAGCTGGATTGTCCTCGAGAGAGTTGCGATACCAGAACGCGCGCACATAGCGGACCTGCCCGATCACGCCCTGCGCCACCATTTCCTTCGCCTTGATATAAAGCGAATTGCTGCGGTTCTGCGTGCCGACCTGCACCACCTTGCCGGATTTCTCATGCGCCTTCAGCATGTCCCAGCCCTCTTCGATCGTGTGTGCCAGCGGTTTCTCGACGTAAATGTGCTTGCCGGCCTTGATCGCGTCCATGAACATTTGATAGTGCAAATGTTCGGGCGTCGCAATGATCACGGCGTCGATCTTCGGATCGGCAAGGATCTCCTTGTAATCCTTGGTCGTCATCGGAGTCTTGTTTTCCTTAGTCTGAACAAGATCCTTGGCTTTGGCGAGACGGTCGTCGAAGGCGTCGCAGACGGCGGCGATGTTGCCGAGTCCCGCAGAACCCTCGTAAAAGCGTGTGGTCAGGTAATAGCCGCGTCCGCCGGTGCCGATGACGCCGATCTGAATACGATCGTTGGCAGCGAGCATAGCCGCGGGAGCTGCCGCCATTCCGGCGGCTTTGATCAGACTGCGTCGGGTGAGGTGATCACTCATGTGTGGCTCCTTATGAACCCACTAGGATATCAATCCTTGCGGGCGAAGCCTTCGCGCAGGAGTTCGCGCGTACCCTTGGGTCCGCGGATCGTGAGCATGGCAGGACCTTGCTCCGGCGCGAGTTTCAATGAAAAGCGTAGAAACGGACAGCAGCGGCGTTCACGCGCGATCCATTCCGCGAGTAGCGGCAGCGGGATCGCGGATCCGCCGAGGCTCACGCCGTCTTTGAGTTCGCGGCGATCCGTGAACGCCGGCAGAAGTTGTTGAAAGGCCCTGGAATGCTGGACGCGCTCTTCCGGAGTGAGAGCATGCGCCTTCAAGTGCACTTTCAGTCAAGTCTGTTAGCATCGCTTTTGAATGGAAAAAGTGAATGTCCACGAAAAGCTTGCGCTGATCTCCGATCACTGGAATCCCCGCATTGCCGGCGAGCTGAACGGACAGCATGTGAAGCTCGTCAAGTTTCAAGGCGAGTTCGTCTGGCACGATCACAAAGACGAAGACGAGATGTTTTTTGTGATCAAAGGCGCGTTTCGCATGGATTTTCGGGATCGCAGCGTTGACCTGAAAGCTGGCGATTTCCTGATCGTGCCGCGCGGTGTCGAGCATCGCCCCGTCGCGGAACAAGAAGTAGAGGTCATGCTTTTTGAGCCTGCTGTGATCAAGCACACGGGCGATGTCGACGTCCCAGGCTTGACGCGAACACATCTGGAAATAGTCTGATGACCATCGGTGATGTCGCCAAACGCACGGGCCTGCGGACATCCGCCATTCGCTATTACGAGCAGATCGGATTGCGCGAAGCGGCGGTCCGTAATCAGGCGGGGCAGCGGCGCTACTCCGCAAGTGTGGTGAAGCGACTGGGCTTCATCCAAGCCGCACGCAGCGCGTCGCGAACAGAAGATTTCTGAGCTGGACGAACAGCGGGCGCGACTGCTCGATCTCTCGCAGTGCATTTGCGCGACGGTTCAGGAATGCGAATCCAAAATCTTGCAAGCTGACCGGATCCGCCGCAATCCTTCCTGAAAGACCTCGCTTGGAGTTAACAGGCTCAGTACGATGTGCGGAGCGTGCGAATCCATATCGAAGAAATAACCGGGCTGCACGCTTACGCCACAATCGAACAAGTTCGCCACCCACTCGTCTTCGGTGCGAACCGCTGGTAAGCGCAACATCACCGACCATCCGCCCTCGACAACGAGGGCCTCCGGCACCAAAGCGCGGTTAGATCGGATTCGTTCCAGAATCTGGCCGTGGATGCTCGAAGACAACAGCACATGAGCGGCGCGTTGCACTGGCGCACTGACCGACAAATACGTATCCGCGATCCATTCGAGCCCGCGTAAGGCTTCGTCGCGAGCCGCGCACCCTCCAATACGAATCCAGCCCAGCTTCATCTGCGGTAGCCCGGCTTGCTTCGACAATCCACCAAGTGAGAACCGAAGCAAGCGAGAATCGAGAGAGGCCACGCACTCGATCCGATCGCCGGCAACAAGCGGATACGAAGCAAAGACCTCATCCGCAATCACAGGAAGACCGATCTCTTCCAAAACATCCCATTCCGATCGCTTCAAAAACGAGCCAGTCGGATTGTTCGGATTCACCACAACCACCGCGCGGGTCCGCGGGGAAACCATCGCTCGCAACGCGCCCGTATCCACATGCCAGCCGTGATCGTAGAACAGCGGATACTGCCGCACGGTCACGCAGTCCAATCGCGCCAGGTATTCAAACAGCGGATAGGAAGGGCGAGGCACAAGCACTTCATCGCCTGCGTCGCACAGCAGTTTGAACAGGTAGCTATAGCTTTCGCTCGAGCTTGCGGTTAGCAGATCGGCACCGACCAACTCTCGCACGGCGGCCAACCCGCGAGGATCGGGGTCGTACTGGAGTACCAGAGGATCGGCCAACGCTTCGATCAACGCGGACGGGTACACAAACCCGGCTCTTGTCGGATTCGTTTCCGTGAGATCGAACGCGGCCTTGCCGCGCTTGGCGATTGCGTTCTCCGCAGCGTCCCAATACAGACGTGACGAAAGCCGCATCCTCAAACCGTCGCGGATTCGTCCACCGTCAGCGTACCGGCGTCAGCATCGAGCGTAGCCATCACCCCTAACGGCAGCGTCAACTGATCGGATGTATGCCCGATTGCGAGGCCCGACAGCACTGGTGTCTTCAAGCCGCCGAAGATGTTATCCACCACTTCGCCCAATGAGAAATTGCCTTCGACGAACGAAGGCTTGTATTCCTTCGGACGGCAATCCGCACACTCGCCCCACACGATGCCCGCTGCCGCTTGCAGTTTGCCCGCGAGCCGCAGATTGGTCAACATGCGATCGATCTGATAGGGCTGCTCATCGACGTCTTCGAGAAACAAGAGCTTGCCGCGAGTGTCGATCTCATACGGGGTTCCCATCGTGGCAATCACCAGTGAGAGATTTCCGCCGACCAGCGGCGCACTCACTCTGCCGCCGCGAACCGTTCGCAACGTATGATTCGGACGCAGTGTGTTGCTCTCGGCGGGATTCGTCAACTTGCCCAGCGGCTTCGCGGAAAACAGCGCCCGCTTGTAGCAATCCTGCGTGTAGGGCGTGAATGCCGAGGTCGGCACTGGTCCGTGAAACGTCACCAGTCCGGTCTTCTTGTGGATCGCCAGATGCAGCGCCGTGATGTCGCTGTAGCCGATGAAGATCTTGGGATTGCGGCGGATCAGGTCGTAGTCGATATCCGCCAGCAGGTGGCCCGCTGCGTATCCGCCACGGATGCAGAAAACACCTTTCACTTCCGGATCGCTGAACGCCGCATGCAGATCCTCGATGCGTTCGGCGATGGTTCCGCCCGCATACCCCCACTTCTTTTTGACATTGCGTCCGATCTTCGCCTTCAATCCGAAATACTGGACCGTGCGCAGGACGCGCTCAATCAGGTCGGGATCCGTCACAAAGGTCGAAGGCGTGATGAGCGCAACCGTGTCGCCCGGCGACAACGCCTTGGGCTTGAGAAGCTTCGGTCCAGTCTGCGCAACCAACGATCCGGCGGCAACGGAAGAGAGAAGAAACGATCGGCGATCCATTCTCTCTATCGTCTCAAAGAATAAAACGCCCGCGGCGGCAGTGGGCTGCCTCGCGGGCGTTCGGGTCTTCACTCATCGATTTAGCGGCGCCGGGAACCTTCGCCGCCGCGTGTATTCACAGGCCGCAAAAAGAACCGCTGGTTGCCGTCGCCATTCCGATCGTAGGTCTGCACCTGCACGCCGTCGCGATTTGTCCCATCGGGGATATCGAGAGCCCTGCCGGAAAACGAGATCAACATCACACTGCCGTCGCGATAAGACTCAATCCGCCATTCCTGCGTCGCCTCGCCACGCCGCCCCACGGGAAACGCGCCGACCGGCGTCGACTTCCGCGGACCCATTTCTGAAAGCGCCGCGCCATTCATGGCGTTCACGATCTGGTAGCGCCCTCCGCCTGTGCGGCGCACTTCCCAAAACTGGTTTCGCGTACCTCGCGCCTCGAACTGGATCACGGTACGGCCGTCGCGCCGGTCAAGATCGATGACCTTGCCGTTTTCGACATTCACGATCTCAAACAACTCGCCTGAGCCTCCGCGTGAATCGGTGCGCCCGTAGCTGTTTCCTCTAGACCACTCATCTCTGGAAAACGTCTGCGCGGAAACCACCATTCCCGCAGCCGCGACGGCTAACAACATTGCACTTCTCCGAGTTCTCTTCATGTGGTCAACCTCCTTTACTGCCTTCTCAGATGCCGATTCGCCATCTTACGTTTCTTGTTTCAAGTTAAAATTTCGCTATGACGTTTCCGCTGCTGCTGTTGTTTGTTCACGCCGCCGCCTCGCCCCAATTGAATGCGGCCTCCGGCCGTTATGGCGATGCCACGATCCGGCGTGACTCCTTCGGCATTCCGCACATTCTCGCCAAAACCGAACAAGCCGCCTCGTATGCGCTCGGATACGCCCAAGCTGAAGATCATGCCGTCGAAATCGCCAAACGCTTTGTCGCCGCTCGCGGCCAAGCCCACCTAGCCTATGGCGCACCCATCGACGCCGACTTTCGCATCCACCAATTCCGCAACCGCGAAATCTCCGAACAGCTTTTCGCTAAGCTGCCGCCACTCTACAAAGGACTTATCGCGTCGTATGTCGCGGGCGTGAATCAATACATCGCCATTCATCGTTCCGCTATGCCCGCTTGGGTTCCGCAAAGCTTCGACGGACCCGACATCATCGCCCAAACACGCTCCGGCGGACTCGCCGGCATCGGAACCATTGCCAACGCGCCCGATCTCCGCACAATCCTTCCCACCAACACTCGCCAACCAGAGGGCGATTTCGAAGCCGATGGATCCAACGCCTTTGCTCTGCATGGATCCCGCACCAAATCCGGGAGCCCGATCCTGGTCGGCAACCCCCACTTGCCTTGGAACTCCCTCTACTGGGAAGCCCACATCACCGTTCCAGGCAAGATGAACTTCTTCGGGTCCACGCTGCCCGGCATCCCTGTGCTGCGCGCCGGCTTCAATGAACACTTGGGCTGGGTCAACACCAACAACGCACCCGATCTTGTGGATGTCTTCTTTTTCAACGAAGCGCCAACAAACAAGGCTCAATACATCTATGCGGGCAAACCGCGCGATTTGGTTCAACGTACCGTCACAATCGCGGGTCAGACTCGTACCTTCGAAGAAACTCACCTTGGTCCGGTCATTAAACGCGACGCGGGCAAGATCTACGTTGTGAAATCTGCGGGACTCGACGCGGTCCGCTACTACGAGGGCTTCTATCGCCTCGCCAAAACCAAGACGCTCGCAGAGTTCAAGAAGGTCATGGAACTCAACCTCATCCCCTTCTCACACTTCACCTATGCGGACGCAGCGGGCAACATTTACTACGCCTGGAACGCCCGCCTGCCAATGCGCGTGCAAGATGGCACGGACTTCACCAAGCCCGTCCCCGCTGAGCCGAAATACATGTGGAAGAAGTTCCACCGCTTCTCCGACTACCCACAACTGCAAAATCCCACAGGCGGCTACATCGTGAATTCCAACGATCCGCCATGGTTCACCAATCTGCAGCAACGTCTCGATGCGGACAAATTCCCCAAGTACTTTGAACGCGGCGAACTTCGGCTGCGCTCGCAGTCGATACTCGAAAAGATCAACGACGATCGCACCCACGACATCGACTCGGCGATGGAGATGAAGTACAACACCAAAGTCCTGCTGGCCGATCGCATCAAAGCTGATCTTGTTCGTGTATTGAAAGATGCTGGCGAAGAGGAACCCGCGCGCGTCCTCGAAGCCTGGGACAACCACGTTGCAACCGGCAGCAAAGGCGCCGTGCTGTTTCTGGAGTTTTTTCAGGAATACCTGCGCAAGTCCAAGAAACCCTTTGCGACGCCCTGGGACGCCTCGCGCCCGGCTGCGACCCCCAGCGGACTCGGCGATCCACAGACCGCGGTGGAGGTCATCCGCTTGGCTGCTGCGCGCGTTCTAAAGAAGTGGGGACGCCTCGATGTCCCCTGGGGCGAGGTCAATCGCTTCCGCTTTAACGGTGTTGATATCCCTGGCGACGGTGCCAGCGGTGCCTACGGCGTGTACAAGGTCCAGATGTTCGGCAACGATTCAAAGGATGGCCGCAACGCCGCAGGTTGGGTCGGCAGGGACAAAGCCTTGCTTGGCTTTGGCGACGCTTGGGTGCTTGCCGTCGAGTTTACCAAGCCTTTGAAAGCGTTTTCGGTTGTCTCTTATGGCGAGACAACGAATCCCGATTCGAAGCATTGCTGCGACCAGATCGAGTACTTCGCAAGCCACAAGCTGCGTCCTGTGTGGTTTACCGAAGCGGAGATCAAGAAGCACCTCGAACGCGAGTACGCGCCGGAGTAGTTGACCCAAGGGCTGGCTCGAAGAGATGCTTTGGGACCATTCGTTTACGTTGACCTAAAGAGCAGGTCTTCCTCTAGATCTTCGCTCTCAGAATGGGTGATCAGGGCAAGATTCGTTAAGTGGTTGATCAATGTCTTGCGTCCGACTTGAAACCGTTGAGCCGTATTCGTGATCATTTCGGGTGTCCAGTGCGTGTCGTACTCATGAAGCTTTCGACTTGGTATCAGGAGCATTGCCGCGAAAGCATTCGCTCTTTGTTCGATCCTCTTGGGTGCCCAGGGACCGCTCGCAATTGCCAATTGAACCCCACTTTGCTGGTCGAATAAAAGATGACAAAGTTCGTGTGCAAGCGTAAACCGTCTGCCGGGTGGTGTCACGTTGGATGCGCAGCATGTGTTGACGGCGATCTGTGGTTTCCATCCGGGGCCGCAAAGAGCCACAGCTCTCACTTTGCTGTCAGTCAGCGCAACTTCTTTCACCTCGACGCCGATCTCGGTCAAGATTCCTTCGATGTCGACGGCGTCTGTTGACTGTAATCCTTGGAACTTTTCCCTTGCGCTATCGGCGAACTCATAACCTTGCTCCCAGGGCGTTGATGCCAGCGGTTCCATATTTATGGCAATCGACAAACTTACCTCGCCCGATGCGGCGGTCATCATACTCGTCAGTGTCATGACATCGCTCTCGGAAACGTTCGGCGAAAGCGAACCGAATAGCGCAACCGGGGCTGGAATATGGGTAATTGCGAGCGAACACGTATTGCTGCTCAAGTATTTCTGAGCAACGTTCCGGACCGCAGGATTCGTGGAGAGCCATTCAACTCGTTCTGACTCCGGCCTGAGCAAGCCCTTGAGATCCTTGTCCAGTTGTTCAATTCGGATGCTCTCCGGATTCTTCGCCCGGAGATCTTGTACAATTTTGCTCAGTTCGCCATGAATCGAGGCTGCAGTTTCAGCCGCTGATACCAACAGACTGCCTGATTGCTCCAGGAATCGCAGATCCGATGGAGCGCCAGCGACAGTGGAGTGCCCCCAGGAAAACTCCGTCGAGTCTCTTTGTCGGCAAAGAAACAAATCGGGGAAGATTCCGCCGCTGGCCGCCGCGCGAATGCTGTGCCTGGACCACCAACCGTAGGTCCTCCAAGATCTCTGGCAGTTCAATCCCCGACGATGCCAAATAGGTCTCCCTCGCGGATCCCTGATCTTCGATAGGTTTCGTTTGCTCCTGAAAGATGGCGTCCCAGTTTTCAGCGAACCATTCGACCAAGGGCAGAAGATACCAGTGAATACGATCATGGACTTGGCCCTTCGCGACGTGTGTGCAGATGTTCAACTGCCCCACCCGGATTCGGAACCAACCCCAAGACCTTGCGACATCGGAGGTTGCGCCTAAGCCTCTATCGGGGTCGGGTTCCAATCCAAACTCGATTCTGAATTGCAGATCAGTTCCAGGCACTTTTTTGAACCACTTTCTTGGAATCGCGAATTTCCTTTTTCGTTACCGCTCGATCCTTAAGCCAAGTACGACAGATGGCAGGCGGTACTTCGTTGAATTCGACTGGGTATCCGTGCCAAACGTTCGTCCGCTGTTCTTGAGCAGCGAAAGCTTGACCATTCCTGACAGCGTAACGCTGACGTTCGCGGAGAATGCTGGATTCAAGCAGATCTTGCGCAACGTTGTGTGACCACCGGGGGCATAGGCTTCCGCGACGGACCGGTTGCCAGGGTTCCTTGTGCTTGGATTTGGTTCGTACATCAAATCAGCCACATCCTAATGTTATCAACCAGCGGAACCCCACCGTTGGTTCGTCGACTATTCTGTCCTCAGCGACCGCCCGGCGGACGCAGGCTCTGCCCCGTGTAAGGATGCCGTTTATCCCACTCCGCCCAGTCCATCGTCAACCCCAATCCAGGCGCGTCGCTCAAGGTGACGTGCCCTCGCTTCACTGGCGGAAAAGTACCCTTGGTCGGACCTTCGAACGCAGCGCTCATACCCTGGTCCCACTCCTGCATCAAAAAACTACGGATGCCAGCCATCGAATGCAGCGACGCCACATGCGCCACGGGGCCATAATACATATGCGGTGACATCTCCGCGCCGTAAGTTTCACCCAGCGCCGCGATCTTGCGGATCTCGGTGATCCCGCCGCAATGGATCACATCCGGCTGCAGGATCTGCGCCCCCTTGGCGTCGAGCAATTGCTTGAACTCGAACCGTGAGACCAAGCCTTCGCCTCCAGCGAACGCTACGGGGCTCTTGGCAGCGATCTCACCTAAAGTCTGCGGGCTCTCGCGCCACGTCGGCTCTTCGATGAATAGCGGCCGAAATGGCGCTACGGCTCGCGCAAATTCCAAGGCGGACCGCGCACTGAACGTCTCCCACATTTCGAGTCCGATGTCGAGGTCCGGACCTCCACCCGCGCGTACCGCTTCCACTTCCGCCGTCAACCGCCGCAGCCGTTCGGATTCCGTGCCGCCCTTAGGTAAAACCCATTTCACGCAAGTCCAACCATCGGCCTTTGTGCGCGCCGCGAGCTCACGCAATCGCTCCGGAGTGCGAGGATCGAGTTCCTGGCTCCAGTGACTGTAGTAAACCCGCTGTGGACGCGCCTCCGCGGTGCCCAGCAGCCTCCAGATAGGCTCGCCAAGCAGTTTACCCGCGATGTCCCACAGCGCGATATCGACAGCCGCCAAAGCCGTCATCAACACCGGGCCATTGCGATAGCGGGAATACTCGAAGTACGCGCGGTTCCAGTGCTCTTCGATGCCCCCCGGATCCTTTCCCACGAGATACGGCCTGAACCATTGCACAGCCTGTTCGACGATCTCCACCCGTCCTGAAATCGAGGCTTCGCCGATGCCCGCAATGTCTGGACGATTGGTCGCGAGTTCGACGAACAGGTAGTCACGTTTGCCGATCGTGTGTTTGCGCGTTGTGATTCTCTCAATGCGTACGCGCTCTTTCGCGATCGCCGCCGTTGCTACGAGCAGCTTAAACAAATCGCGGCGTTTCAGGAACATTGCAGTACGCACCATGCTTTCGAAAAATCAATTGCCTTCCTGGAGGATCATCGGCTGGCCGTCCGAATCCATGCTTCCCTCTTGCCGTCCCCGGCCAGTATACATTGCCTCGGGCTGATGTATATTGGACGTGCGTTCCTCATGATTCAAGTCATCGAAACCTCTTTTGGCGAATGGCCGCAATGCCTCAAGGTCACCGGCGGGGACATCGAAATGATCGTCCCCCTCGGCTTTGGACCCCGCGTCATGTCACTCCGTCTTGCCAATGGACCCAATATCTTTCAGATCCTTCCCGAAGAATCAGGACCATTGAAGATTCGCGGCGGACATCGCCTTTGGGTCGCGCCAGAACGGAAGGAAGTCACTTGGGTCGACGACCCCGAACCCGTCGAGGTGGAACAACTCGAAGACTATCGACTCATTGTCCGTGGGCAGCGCGAAGATCAGACCGGCCTCATCAAAGAGATGGCTATCGAAATCGATGACGGCGTGATTACAGTCACGCATCAGATCTACAACACGAATCCCTGGACCATCGAACTCGCGCCTTGGGCGCTCACAATCATGAATCCCGGCGGCTGGGCCATCGCGCCATTCCCGCCGCGCGGCGTCCATCCCCTCGATCTCGCGCCCTCGAATCCGCTCGTGCTGTGGCCTTATACCGATCTCTCGGATCCACGCTGGAAACTTATGCGGAAGAGGTTCACTCTACGGCAGGATGCGGACGCAGCCACGCCACAAAAAATCGGAAGCTTCGCGGAAGAGACTTGGTGCGCCTACGTTCTTGGCGATCATGTTTTCAAGAAGCGAAGCCAAGCCTATCCTCACATGGACTACCCAGATTTCGGCTGTTCGTTCGAGCTCTTCTCCAACGCCACAATGCTTGAACTCGAGACCCTCGGCCCGATCGTTGCCTTGGAACCGGGCGAGTGCGTCCGCCACGAAGAAGAGTGGAATCTGGAAAAACGCTCGGCTGAAGAATTGGGCTGTGCAGCTAACCCCGGTCCGTACTTCGATTCCAAGTAAATGGGCGCTGTCTATCGTTACGTGAATTACGATCTGCGGCAGAGCTTCGATTGCGGAGTCCGTCGGTGGAACGGCAAGTGGAGCGGCGTTGGCAGAGGACCGGGCGCTCGCGCGTTGGGAATCCTGCTAAACCGCTCGTAGCAGAACTGCCGTGTCGGATTGGTGGGTGACACTAAAGATGACTGGGATGCGATTACGGCCCATGTGGATATCGCGATCCATCTGTCCGTAAGGCTCTTTGAAACCGATGGGCTAGAAGACTGGCTCGATCTGGCCAACAGCGAAGATCTGCAGTGTGTAGGCGATATTGCGATCCACCTGAACCAGCACAACATCGCCGCCAAACTGGATGCACTCTATACGAAGCTGCCTCCAAATTTGTTTACGGTCGATGTTCTACGGGCCACCGGACGCAGCCTGCGCCAACTCTAAGCTCGACGATTCCTCGGCGCAGGAGGCTTCGCCGCCATCCGGGGTGCCACAACAGGCCGTCCAGCGGCCACAACGGGCTTTCTGGCCCCGCTTGCCACCGGAGGAGGAGCCTTCCCCCGAGTCGCCACCGGCGCTACGCCGCGCTTTGCAGCCACTACGGGCGCAGCAGCTGGAGCATACACCCAGCGTCCGCGAACCAGAATCGCCTTGCGTTTGGGTGCCACCCACACTGCGGGCTTCGCCTGGACCGCTTCCGAATAGCTTGCCGGAACCAAAAGTAGATCGCCTTCTTCAGGTTCTTCCGCCAATGTCGTATTCGCTTCCGCCAACGAGGCATGCTGCATGTTGTACTTGCGTGCAATCGAAGCCGCCGTCTCGCCGCGTTCCACCTTGTGGAACTTCCAGGTCGAACGTTTCTCCAGCGGAACCAAGTCAATCGCCGCCATCACCCGGTTCATCGAACCCTTCGGCACATGAATCTCATAGCCAGCCGGAGCCACAGGCTTTAACAATGCAGGATTCATATCGCGAAGATCCGCCACGGGCTTATCGCATGCCGCGGCGATCAACTCAAGATGAGTGTTCTGTGCGACGCTGAGCGTGTCGTATTCGAGCGGATCATCCAGCTTGATCGAATCCAAGCCGTAAATCTGAGGATTCTTCGCCATCAGAATGAATGCCAGAATGACCGGCACATACTGATCGGTATCGCGGGGCAGCGCGTGTATTTCCCGCAGCTTCCAGTAGTCCGCGTAGCCTGTGCGCTGCACGGCGCGATCCACGCATCCCGGACCGCAATTGTACGCGGCCAAAGCCAGATTCCAATCACCCAACATCTTATAAAGAAACTTGAAGTATCTTGCAGCCGCCCGTGTCGATTTCTCGGGATCCATGCGGTCGTCGGCAAATGCCGACATGTTCAGTCTGAGATCCTTCGCCGCCGGTATCATAAACTGCCACATCCCCACCGCGGACGCGTGCGAAACCGCGCGTGGGTAAAATCCCGACTCCAGTACCGCAACATACATCAAATCGCGAGGGACATTCTCTTCGTCGAAGATCCGCTGAATCATCGCACGGTACTTGCCCGAACGGCGCAGATTGTGTTCCAGCGTCTTCTTCCCGCGTTCCGACGAAAAGTAAGTAATCGCGCTTTGCACCGACTCGTGAGCGTCAATCGGCAATTCGGATTGCGTTGCCGCGATCACATCCTGTAAACGGCGCGTCGCCGGTTGCCGGGGGTCGATCGGGAAGGTCATGTCCAGGATGCTGTCGCGAGGAGAACTTTCAAAAACAAACCGGTCTGGAGACTCGGCCGCACCCAACCCGCTGATGTCATACCGGTAGATCGCTTCCACCATCTCTTCGAGGCGAACTTCTAACCGCCGCCGCCCAGTCTCATCCTGCACCGGAGCTTCGAGCAACAAGTCGACTGCGCTATTGAAATGACGGCGAGCCTCTTCTGGCTTGCCATCGGCATAGGCGCGCTTACCCGATCCAAACTCAACTTCTGCATTCCCCAGACGCTTTTCCAGTTCGGTCAGCCTCAGAATGGATTGCGTCGATAGCGCAAGGTTGGGATGCTCCTGCGAATACAACGCAGGTGGCGAATTCAGTATGTCTTTCGGAAGACTGGCTGCCGCTTCTTCCATGTTGACCACGGGAGCCTGCGGAAGAAAAGAATTCCGCATATGGTTGAGACCTGCGGTTCTCGTAGCGCATCCATTAAGTAGCAGAATCGATCCTGCTAAAGGCATGAACGCGAGTTGTGCGAGGCGAAGTGGGGTCATCCTTCTCCTAACTGAATTGCAGTTGCCTGATTTCCTGCAACCGTCTCACTTTACAACGATCTAGCGACATTTTTCAAGACGCACGTTAGTCCCCAAATGCGGGGCTGAGCACAGGACTTCCCGGTTTGCGCGCAACGACGAGTCCACCCAAGATGAACCTGTCTTTACCTTCCAGTAACTTAGCGCTGTGAAAATGTTTCACGAATGTAACTTGCGGAAAGTATAACAAATGCTTATGTTACTCATTTGAGTATGTCACCATACAGAAACATAGCCTTCCCATAATCCACATCCAACATCACTCGCACCTTCGTCGCCCCCGCTACCGCCGGTTTCGACAGCTCTTTCACCGCCCCATATCCGGCTCCAAATGTCGTATCGGCATCCAGATACAAATCCTCGAATCGAGTGACCACTGACTCATCCAACAAATACTCCGCCGCCAGCTCATCCCATAGATACCCCGTTGCTTTCGCATCCTTTAGAAACCCCGGATATCGATAGCCAAAGTTTTCCCGGAACAACTTCGCTATGGGACTCCTGCCTCCGGCAATCGCGTCGAACTCCTTCCGGCCATAGGGCGTCTTGTTGCAGATGTCGAGTCCGAACAGGATCTTCTCTTGAATCGCCGAACGCAGCACAATGCGGGCCGCTTCCGGGTCGAACCAGAAATTGAACTCCGCTGCCTTCGTTGCATTGCCGGGCACGCGGACGTTGCCGCCCATGATCACTAAGCGCTTGATGCGCGACGCGATGGATGGCTTCTTGGTCAACGCTTGGGCGATGTTCGTGAGCGGTCCGATGGCGAGCACGGTCATGGGTTCGTTCTGTTCCAGCATCGTAATCAGATAATCGACCGCAGTTTCGATTTCCGCCTTTGGTCGCCGCAGCGCGAATGCCCCCGCGAATTCCAGCGGACTCTCTTTCTTCGACATTTCCACTGTATGAACCAGCGGCTGTTGCGCGCCAAGATGGACCGGCGCTTCGATGTCCAGCAATTGCAGAGTTGCCCGCGCGTTCCGCAAGCCCTCGTTGGCCCAAACATTTCCTGCCACGATTGTCACGCCCTGGATCTTGACTTTTCCACTCCGTGCAAGCATTGCGATGGCGACGTTGTCGTCGGTGAAGCGGCCCGGATCGGTATCGAGGAGTATTGGCTCCTGAGCCATCAGCAGCAGTGCCGCGAGAGCAAACATGATCCTATGATCACACCTTCACGCGATCGCCCGGAAACGTTCGATCGAACCATTCGCGACGCTTCTCGCGCCATCGCGGTGCCAGCGTGAATTCACAATGCTCCCGCAGCCGCCCATAGCACCACGCCGCGGTATCGCAAAAACTTTCCGACAAGTATTCGCGCCGAAATGGCGATGAAGCGCGAGAGTCCAATGCCAGCTTGCGCCACTCAGCAGACCAGCCCAATTCGCCGCGCGCTCTACCTTGCAGTTCCCGATCGATCACCGCCGCCCAACTGGCGCGCTGTGCGTTCGACAACCGGACCCAGGCGAAATGAAACAGCTCATGCAGCAGGATCCGTCGCCGTTCCCCACCTCGCAAAGCGGAATCGAGAACGATGCGGCGCTCGCGCAGAAAAGATCCCGCATGAACGGCCGTGCCACGCCCGCCCTCGCTAAATAGTTTTCCCTTCCAGGCCATGAGGCCGGGAAGGGAAGTGATCTCAATCCGTTTGCCGAAGAACGAACAGTCGCCGCCTACTTCTTGAAGAACTCGGGCTTCTCGATCTTGACGACCATCTTCTTTTGCAGGTCTTCGAACCACGTTTTGAACTTCTCCTGCTTCAGTTGCTGGAAAATCTGATCGCGAACTTCCGCATATGGCTGCGCGTTCGCCGACGTCCGCTTCAGGATATAGAAGCCATTCGCCTGACGCACGGGTTCACTGGTCTCGCCCGCTTTGAGCTTGAACACAGCGTCTTTGATCGCAGCCGGAAAGTTGTCCGCGCGGCGGATGCTGGCGTACTCGCCGCCCTTTTCCGCTGAATCGCGATCATCGGAATGCTCTTTCGCCAGCTTCGCAAAGTCCGCGCCGCCTTTGAGCTCGGCTGCGAGCTTTTCGGCCTTTGCCTTCGCTTCCACTTCGGTCAGCGGCTTCTTTGCTTTCGGATCCGTCGCCGGAACCGGGTTGTTGGAGAACGACAAGTAGATTACTGCGAGCCCAGCGGTTTCGTAGTTGCCCTTGTTCTTCTCGTAGTAAGCTTCCTGCTCGACGGGATTCACGACAACCTTGTTGTTCTGTTCCTGCACAGCGGCGTTCGCCAGATACTGACGGCGCACGGCGTCTAAGGCCTCTTTGTGGGGAGACTGCTGATCCAGCTTGGCTTTCACGGCGTCGTCCGAAAGTTGCCGGATCATGAACAACTGATTCATCGCCATCTGCGGATTCTCCGCAAAGCCCTTCATCGCCTGCGGCGGCAGGCCGCCCAGCATCTCCTGCACCTGCGCAGCGGTATAGCCTTTGCCATCGAAGGTGACGACGATTGTATTGGGCGGCAGCTCTTTCGGCAGCTCAACAGGCTTCGGAGCGGCAATACCGGGGGGCGGCTGTTGCTGCGCAAATGCGGACATGGTGAGGGCCGCGGTCAAAAATGCTTGAGTAAATTTCATCGGATTTCCTGGCGGAACTTCTATGTTAGCAAGCGTCGTCTTTAAAGACGAGGATCCACAGACTCGCTTTCCAGTGCAAGCACCCCAAATACACATTCATGGACGCGTCTCAAGGGCTCTCGTTTCACAAAACGTTTCAAAGCCTCGATGCCCAGCGTGAACTCGCGCAACGCCAGCCCGCGCTTCGAACCCAGTTTGCGATCCCGCAACTGCTCGATTTCCAGCGTATACTCAGGCCCGTAAATGATCCGCAAATACTCGCGTCCACGGCACTTCACCGCAGGCTGAATCAACGCACCCCGTTCCCCTTGCACAAGAAAATCGAACGGCTTCACCACCATGCCTTCGCCGCCAGCGTCCGTCAGGTCCTGCCACCACTGCTCAGCCGGTTCCGTATCGCCATCCAGGTCCACAACCCGATAAGGAGTCTTGCGGAACAACTCCGGATCCTCGTCCCCGATCCGCGCGATCGTTTCCATGTGCCACGTGTGCGTCTTGTCCGTATGCACCGCGCCTTCCGAAGCCATCAGATGAAACGGAGCCAGTTTCAGATCGCCCACGCCTTGCAC
>CAZCPL010000113.1:0-17356 GCA_964500255.1 uncultured Solibacteraceae bacterium
TCATCGTCGCGTTGCCCTGCGCGAAATGCGCACCAGCCAGCGCCTTCTTCAACTCAGCCGACTTGGGATTCTTCTGGTAGGCGGCGTCGAGGTCAGCGACAGCCTCATCGTACTTGCCGGCCGTGATCTTCTTCTTGGCTGCGTCCGTAACAGCGTCGAACGCAAGGAGTGACATCGCACTCAGAAGCGCGGCAAACAGAAATGTTCTCATACTCTTCACTCTACAATGGATGTTTATGCCGTCCAATTGGTTGGAAGAAGTTCGACACAGACATCGGGCCGCCGAAGCGGGCGGCGGTGAAGATCGCAAGCAGCGCCAGCACAAGGAAGGCAAGCTTTCTGCGCGTGAACGGATCGATCTGCTGCTCGACGAGGGCACGTTCGAAGAGATGGATAAACTGGTCCGCCACCGCTGCAGCGACTTCGGCATGGACGAGCTAGTCATCGACGGCGACGGCTTCATCACCGGTCACGGACTCATCAACGGACGCCCTGCCTTCGTTTTTGCGCAGGACTTCACAGTTTTCGGTGGTTCCCTTTCCGAAACCAACGCGCTCAAGATCTGCAAGATCATGGATCTCGCCATGAAGACGGGCTGCCCCGTCATCGGACTGAACGATTCCGGCGGCGCTCGCATTCAAGAAGGCGTGGCTTCGCTGGCCGGTTACGCCGATATCTTTTTGCGCAACACGCTTGCCTCGGGCGTCGTGCCGCAAATCAGCGCGATCATGGGACCTTGCGCCGGCGGCGCTGTCTATTCGCCCGCGATCACCGATTTCATCTTCATGGTGGACAAGACCAGCTACATGTTTGTCACTGGTCCTGAAGTGATCAGGACAGTCACACACGAAGACGTCGACAAAGAGAGGCTGGGCGGCGCGACCACCCACAATTCCACCAGCGGCGTCGCGCACTTCATGTCGCCAGACGACGCCGAGTGCCTGCGCACGATCCGTGAACTGTTGACCTACTTGCCCCAGAACAATGCGGAACAGCCTCCCCGCAAGGTCTGTACAGATCCTATCGATCGTGCGGACGCCAAGCTGGACAGCATCGTCCCGGCCGAATCGAACATTCCTTACGACATCAAAGACATCGTCACGCGCGTAGTGGACGATGGCGATTTCCTCGAAGTACACGAGTATTTCGCGCGCAACATCGTGACTGGATTCGGGCGACTCGACGGTCGCCCCGTCGGTATCGTCGCGAATCAGCCGGCGTTCCTGGCGGGATGCCTGGACATCGGTTCATCCACAAAAGCCGCGCGTTTCGTGCGGTTTTGCGATGCCTTCAACATCCCGATCATCACGTTCGAAGATGTCCCCGGCTTCCTTCCCGGCACCGACCAGGAACTCAACGGAATCATCCGTCACGGTGCGAAGCTGCTCTATGCGTATGCCGAAGCGACGGTGCCGAAGATCACCGTGATCACGCGCAAAGCCTACGGCGGAGCGTACTGCGTGATGGGATCGAAGCATTTGCGCACGGATATGAACTTCGCTTATCCGACTGCGGAAATCGCGGTGATGGGTGCGGAAGGCGCGGTGAACATTGTCTACCGTCGCGAGATACAGCAGGCCGCGGATCCAGAAGCGATGCGCCAGCAAAAGATTGCCGACTTCAAAGATCGCTTTGCGAGTCCGTTTGTGGCGGCGGAACGCGGCTATGTGGACGCTGTGATTGAGCCACATGAGACGCGTCCGCGGTTGATCAGGGCACTGCGGCTGTTGGAAAACAAGGTCGATACGATGCCGCGGAAAAAGCACGGCAACATTCCTCTATGAGCCTGCGGAAACTGTTCTGGGATGACCCGTATCGGGTCGAATGCGATGCGCGCGTTGTCACTGTCAAAGGCGACATGGCGATGCTCGACCAGACGATTTTCTGTGCGTTTTCTGGGGGCCAGGAAAGCGACGCGGCAACGATTGGCGGAAGGCCTGTGCTCGCTGCGCGCAAAGAGGGGCTCGACATCCTCTATACGCTCGCTCCGGATCATGGTTTGGTGGCAGGCGATGCAGTAAAGGTCGTTATCGATTGGGATCGCCGCTACCGGCTCAAGCGACTTCACTTTGCCGCGGAGTTCATTCTTGAACTGATGTATCGCAAGTGTCCTGGCGTCGGAAAGATCGGCGCGCACATCGCAGCCGAGAAGTCGCGGATCGACTTTGTGCGGACGCGGAGCGTATCTCCGCTCTTGCCTTCGTTCACCGAAGAAGCGCAGGCTCTTATTCGCTCGGATCTGCCGATTGAGTCCGCATTCAGTGACGTCGAAGCGCAGCGGCGCTATTGGAAGATCGAAGGCTTTTCACAAGTTCCTTGCGGAGGCACACATTTGAAGCGCCCGGGCGAGGTTGGCTCGATCCGGCTCAAGCGCGACAACGTTGGAAAGGGCAAAGAGCGCTTCAACATACTGCTCGATTAAAGGTCTTCTCCCTCCGACCCGATACGCCTTTCATGGCCTCAGCGGACCTGCAACTAGAAACCGAAGAGTTAGTATGCCAAGCGTTCGCCTCGGTCCTGCGATTGAGAGATGTCTCGCCGGAAGACAACAGTTGCTCGGCTGCTCATTCGGTGGGCGTGTGCCCTTCGAAATCTCGCACAACTCGTCGAGGCCGAGGAACAAGTCGATCTGACCCCACTCAATGGCTTGCGTCGATCCGCTATCGTCTCCGTCGGCAGGTCTTATTTCAGTTCAGGTGCGATCTGTTCCGATGACGTGATGCCGGGGGGCAATTCCATGATGCGGATGTTGCGGAAGTGAATCTCAGCGCCCTCGGACTCAAGACACAGGTATCCCTTCTTCTGCGTCGACTTCGCGATACCGTTCACGAATTTGCCGTTGATCGACAGTTTGATCACACCGTCGATGGCGACGATGTCGTAGGTGTTCCACTCGCCTTTGCCCTTGCAACGGCTCTCGGGAGAAAAGCTTCGTTCACCGCGCGGATTGTCGGGCACCGTCTTGACGCCCCCAACGCCGAACAGTTCACCCGTCACGTAGGCGAACGGAGGCTCGACGCCATTGCGCATGTTGAGCTTGGGCCAGCCGAGTTCCAGCATCTGGATTTCCACGCCGTCGGGAAGGCGGTTCTTTTCTCCTGGAACGGCACCGGACCAAGCGAAAACTCCTGAGTTTCCGCCCTCTTCCATATGTTTCCACTCGATGTGCAGAAGAAAGTTCTCATACTGTCGGTCGCTGCGCATCACACCGATGGGCTTGCCTGTGCAGATGAGCAAACCTTTTTCCGCGCGAAAGGTGCCGGGATCGAGGTTGACGTGCACCCAGCCTTTGAGGTCCTTGCCGTTAAAAAGATCGCGCCATTTGAACATCTCTTGCGCGGATGCAAGCGGCGATATTTCTAAAGCCAAGGCGACAGCAAGAGCGACCCATTTCATGCGTTCTGTGATCCTTTCGTGCGGAAGCGAGCAGCAAACATCCAACCAGCTCCCGCTGCCAAGTATACCGTCTCCATCCAGTACAGATAACGCGGTTCGCGCGGGGATGGCATGAACATGGCGATGGCGGCGAAGACGAACGCGCCGGGCATCCGCGAGAGTGCGAGCCCTGGGATCAGGCCCAAGACTTGATTCATGTCGAGAGACTGCAGTAAGAAAAAGAAGCGACTGAACATGGATAGCGCGGCGAGCGGCAAGAGCCAGCGCGCGCGAAACAGGCGGGTGGTGGCGGCGGCGAACACCATCCACATCGCGGTCCATCGCAATACTCCGATCCAAGACCAACTCGGGTCGAAGGATGCAAGAATCTTGCCTCGGTCGATCACGCCGATGAACGGCGCACTGTGCAGCGCGATCCAAAGCAGCAACAGCAAACCCGCGGGGGAGGCAAGTTCGATCGAACGCAGCTTCGCGAATCCTCTTGCAATCCACGGTCGCACGGGTAGGCAGAGGACGGCACCCAACGCAGTCCCTACGGTATTGAAGAATAGATCATACAGGTTGGGATTGCGCGCTTTTGTGGCGTTTTGCGAGAGTTCCACCACAAGCGACATGGTGAATCCGGCTGCGGTAGCGAAACCAGCCCCGCGTCCGCAAGCTACAAGTAAGAGGCCTAAAGGAACATAGGCCAGCAGGTTGATGAGACGATCGCCGAACGCTGAATATCCCCAACTGAGCGAGGCATCTGAGAGCCTCGCCCAGTTGAATGCGAATGGATAGAACGATGCGTAAAACAGTAGCGCGGCATACGCGATCAGCAGGCGAAGAGCGTTGAGGCGATCACGCGACATCAAACAGGCTGGCGGCTTGCTCAAGGCAATGGATCGGATCCGCACCGCGCGTTGGCGAATACTCATGCGCGACAAAGCCCTGGAAATTCAGGTCAACGAGCGCTTTCGCAATGGGGCGGTATTGAATCTCTTGCGTGTCGTCCAACTGGTTGCGTCCGGGGTTGCCAGCGGTGTGGACATGGGCAAACCACTGTATGTTTTCACGCAACGTGCGGATGATGTCGCCTTCCATAATCTGCATGTGATAGATGTCGTAGAGCAGCTTCACCCGAGGCGAAGCGACGCGTTTGCAGAGTTCGACGCCCCAGGCTGTGCGGTCGCACATGTAGTCTTTGTGGTTGACCTTGCTGTTCAGCAATTCCATGCAGAGCGTCACGCCCTTGTCTTCGGCGTGCGCCTTTACCTGTTGGTAGAACTCGACGCAGTTGTCCATGCCTTGGGCATCGGACATGCCCTTGCGTTCACCGCTCAGCACGATGAGATTTGGCGCACCCGCCGCGGCGCAGGCGTCAATCGTTTCGTGACACTTGGCGATGATCGCGGCGTGATTTTCCTTGCGAATCGGGCCTTCTGGAATCGTGCCGCCTCCACCGGGCACCATGGTTGGAATCAGACCGTACTTCTTGAGCATCGGAAAGTCCTGCACGCCACGAAGGTCAAAGCCCTTGAAGCCAATGCGCGCAGCTTCCCAGCACATCACTTCCAACGGCGTGCCTCGTCCAAAGACGCCGGAGCAGACGGACTGCTTCAGCTTGCCTTTGCGTTCCATCGGCTGTGGAACCTGGCCTTTGGCGATGCCGGCTGCGGCGGCTGCGAGTAGTCCTCTACGTGTCATCATGAAATCCTCACATGCTGGTCAGCGTCAGGCCGCCATCGGCGACGATCGCTTGACCGGTGATATACGAACCTTTGTCGCTTGCGAGCAGCAGCGCCAGATCGGCGATTTCCTGCGGCTGTCCGATGTGGCGGATGGGCTGCTTGCTCATCTGCTTGGCGAGCTTCTCTTCGTCCTTCCAGTAGTATTCGCTGAGGACGGTTTTGATGAGTCCGGGGCAGATGGCGTTGACGCGAACGCCCTTGGGGCCGAGTTCCAACGCATACGACTGGGTCATCATGATAAGCGCCGCCTTGGTCATGCTGTAGAGCATCCCATGGTGTTGCGGACGCAGTCCTGCGATGGATGCGATGTTGACGATGGAGCCCCAACCGCGATCGCACATGCCCGGCGCGACGGCTTGCATGAGACGGAAAGCGGACTTCAAATTCACTTCCACCATCTTGTCGAACTTGCCTTCGTCGATGCCAAGCACTGGCTCTTGGGCGATGTTGGTGGCCGCGTTGTTGACGAGGATGTCGACCTTGCCGAATTCATTGTTTGCGACCTCGATCATGCGCTTGATGTCGTCGCCCTTGCCAACGTGGCAGGCGACGGGAAGCACGCGTCCCGGGCCTTTGGGCATTTCCGCCGCGACCTGATCGAGGGTTTCCTGCTTGCGTCCGCAGATGACGACGGCTGCGCCTTCGCGGATGAATGTCGACGCGATCGCTTCGCCGATGCCTCGGCTTGCGCCGGTAACGATTGCAACTTTTCCTTCTAAAATCACAGCTTCAATAGCTCCTTGGTGTAGCGCAAGCTCGCTTCGAGGTCTTCGCGTTCTTTGACGATGGCTCGTTCTTTGGATACTGGCGGCTCAACGGGGCGCGCGGTTCCGCGATCTGCCAGTGCGAGAAAGCGGCTGAATTCCCAGGCGGGCATGTTCTTGTACGCATCCCAAAACTTGGGCGTGTGGAACGGATAGATGCGCGGCCCGGTCATGATGATTTCGAGCGAGATCGCTTTACCGGGGCAGAGCTTGACGAACTTTTCGAGATAACCAGCGATGTCGATGTTGCCGTCGCCCATGCGCGTCCATTGCACGGCTGCACCCTCGGGCGTGCGCCAGAGAACGGTATCGCGAACGTGGCTGGTAAGGACGTACGGCGCGAGGGTTTCGAGCGTGAGGTGCGGATCCTCAATCGCCCAAAGCGGATTGCCGGAATCGAGGCAGACGCCGACAAAGTCTTTGCCAGCCGCTTCCACAAGCGTTTTGAGTTCGCGCGCCTGCATGTCGCCACCGTGATTTTCAACTGCGATCATCAGGCCCGCGTCGCGCACCGGGCTGCGTACCGCTTTAAGTACCTTCACGGTGTTTTCGATGTGCTTGTCGATTTCGCCGGTTTCGCGATCGGCGGCCATTCCGAGGAAGCAGCGCACAATCTGCGAGCCTGCGATCCTGGCGGCGCGCACCATCTTCAGCAGTTGTCGTTCGGCGGTGCCCTGCTTGGGATCGAAGAACTTAGAAGTCGGGCAGATCGAGCGCATCCCGAGTTCGATCTGGATGCCGTGTTCGTCGGCCTTGGCTTTCACCTTTTTCAGATGATCGTCTTCGAGCGAGCCGATGAAGCGGATCTCCGAATAGTGGATCGTTTGGACTTTGTGTTTCGCCGCGTAGTCGAGGAATTGAAAGGCATCCCAGCCTTGGGAACGCAGCGAGAACAGATCGAGCCCGAGTCGCGGTTTTGCCGCGTCGGCTGCCAGCAAAGCGCTAGAGGCCGCGGTGCTGAGTAATGTACGTCTGGTCATCCGTGAGTAATGATCGTATCAACTTTGCTGGTTCCGCGACGAAAACAGGGGATAGATTACGGGCAGAACAAAGAGCGTGAGCAATGTTGACGTGACCAGTCCACCAATGACGACCGTGGCGAGAGGGCGTTGCACTTCGGCACCTGCCGATGTGGCAATCGCCATCGGGATGAATCCGAAGCTGGCCACGAGGGCGGTCATCAGCACGGGCCTTAAACGGGTGGATGCGCCTTGGCGAATCGCGTCGTCCATCTCCAAACCTTCTTCGCGCAGGCGGTTGATATAGGCGATCATCACGATGCCGTTGAGCACCGAGACTCCGAATAGCGCGATGAAACCGATCGATGCGGAAAGGTTGAGGTTGAGTCCGCGAGCCAAGAGGGCGGCGATGCCGCCAACCATGGCGAAGGGAACGTTGAGCAGAATCATCGCCGCCTGCGGAACGGACTGAAACGATGCATACAGCAGGCCGAAGATGATGACGATCGCGATGGGCACGACTACAGTGAGGCGGGTCATAGCGCGTTCCTGGTTCTCGAATTGTCCACCCCAATCGAGCGAGTATCCAGCGGGCAGGTCGAGTTCTTTTTCCACGCGAGCCTGCGCGATCTTGGCGAAGCTTCCAAGGTCGGTGCCTCGAACGTTGGCTTGGACGACGATGCGGCGTTGGCCGTTTTCGCGTGAGATGGATTCGGGCCCGCGGGTTTCGTACACTTTTGCCAGTTGGCCGAGCGTGACGCGTTCGCCGCCCGGGGCTTGCAGCACGACGGATCTGAGGGACTCTGCATCGCGGCGATACCGATCTGGAAGGCGGAGAAGAATCGAGAAGCGCTTGTTGCCATCGAGCAGATCGTCGATGAAACGCCCGTGAACAGCGGTTTCCACGACTTGGCGGACGTCGGAGACGTTGAGTCCGTAGCGAGCGATTTTTTGGCGGTCCACTTCGACGCGAAGTTCCGCAAAACCGGAAACCACCTCGCGCTGCGCGTCGGTGGCACCCGGGATCGATTGAAGGATGCGCAACGCCTGATCTGCCTTGCGTTCGAGGACATCGGAGTCTTCTCCGAAAATTTTGAGCGCGATGTCGGCCTTGATTCCCGAGCCGACTTCATCCAAACGCATCGCCATGGGCTGTGTGAAATTGTAGCCGACGCCTGGGATTTTCGCGAGTTGCTTACGCATCTCTTCGGCCATCTCGTCTTTAGTTTTGTCCGGATTCTTCCAGGTTTCGCGAGGTTTGAAGACGATGTAGACGTCTCCTTCATAGGTTCCCATCGCATCGGTGGCGAGGTCTGTGCGTCCAAGTTTGGTGACGACGGTTTCCACTTCGTCGAAAGCGCGAAGAATCTGTTCCACCCGCTGGCTGAGACGCACGGATTCTGAAAGCGAGATGCCCGGCAGTTTCTTGGTGGTGATGAGCAACGAGCCTTCGTCGAGCTTGGGCATAAACTCGGTGCCGATCCAAGCGATGGATCCAAGGGCGATGATCACTGCGATCAATGCGACACCGACTGTGGCCAAGCGATGCCGCAGAACGAAATCCAAAGCTTTTTGATAGACGCCGAGCAACGCTTCGAACCAGCGCTGACGGTGTTCTGGTAAAGGTTTGCGGAAGAGCGTTGCGGTGGCTGCTGGCACAACGAAAAGCGAGAGGAACAGCGATCCGGCAAGTGCTGCGCAAACGGTGATCGCCATGGGTTTGAAGAGGCGGCCTTCAAGCCCTTCGAGGCTGAAGATCGGAAGATAGACCGCGATGATGATGAGAACCGCGAACAGCACGGGCTTCGCGACTTCATGCGAGGCTTCGCGGATACGCGCAAGAACTCCCGACTCTTCTTTGGTGGAAAGGCGGCGCATGCTGTTTTCCACCATCACCACCGCGCCGTCAACGATCATGCCGAAGTCGATGGCGCCGAGGCTCATGAGGTTCGCACTGATCGCGAAATAGTGCATTCCGAGAAATGCGAAGAGCATTGAGAGTGGAATCACGCAGGCCACGATCAATGACGCCCGGACGTTTCCAAGAAACAGCGCCAGCGTGAGAATCACCAGCAGGCCGCCTTCTAACAGGTTGTTGCGCACGGTGCGGATCGTTGAATCGATGACGTCGCTTTGGTCGTAGAACTTCACCATCTTCAAGCCTGGGGGCAAGCGCAGGGTGGCGAGCTTGGTCTTGATGCGTTCGATGACTTGCTTGCCGTTCTCGCCCTTGAGCATGATCACGACTCCGCAAACGGTTTCGCCTTTGCCGTCGCGCAAAACAGCGCCCTGGCGTTGCGCGGAGGTGAGGCCGACCTTCGCGACATCGCGCAGATAGACCGCGGTTCCGGCGCGGTTTGCGACGACGATGTCTTCGAGATCTTTCTCTTCTTTGACGCGGCCGAGTCCGCGGATTGTGTATTGTTCCGAAGAGTGTTCGATGAATCCGCCACCGAAGTTTTCGTTGTTTTCGTGGACGCGTTGGAAGATATCGTGCAGGGTGAGGCCGTAAGATTGCGCACGGATGGGGTCGACTTCGACGGCATACTGGCGTGTGAGTCCGCCGGAAGAGTCGACTTCGTTCACGCCTTTTACGGTGCGCAGTTGGTTCTTGAGTTGGAACTCCTGAATGGTCTTGCGATCCATCAGCGAGTAGTTGCCGCCTTCGAGTGTGTATTGATAGACCTCGCCGAAAACTGTGGCCATGGGTCCCAGTCGGGGTTCAAGACCGCTCGGGAGACGGTCGCGAGATTCCTGCAAGCGTTCGTTGACAAGTTGCCGCGCGATCAAAAGATTGACATTGTCGTTGAAGACGATCGTGACTTGAGACAGCCCGAACTTGGAAACGCTACGGACTTCGAGCGTACGGGGAATGCCCATGAGCGAGGTCTCGATCGGATACGTGACCAGTTGTTCGACTTCGCCAGGAGCCATTCCAGGGGTTTCGGTGAAGATCACAACCTGATTGTTGGTGAGATCGGGAAAGGCATCGATAGGCACCTGCAGCATCGCCCAAGTGCCCGCCGCCGCCATGGCGACCGCACAAAACAACGCGAGCCAGCGATTTTCGAGAAAGAAGTCGATGAGTGCGTTCACGGCTATTCTTCCGCCAACGAAGCCTTCAGAAATTCAGACTTGAGAATGAAGACACCTTTGACCGCGACGCGATCGCCGTCTTTTAGGCCTTTTCGGATCTCGATCGCGCCGTCGCGGTTTCGACCTGTTTCCACGGGGCGCACGTCGAATCTGGTCGGAGCGGTTTGCACAAAAACGAAACTCGCGCCACGGATATCCTGGACGGCTTCCGCGGGAAGCATGATGGCGGCCTCTGTGGTTCCCACTTCCACTTCTACCGTGCCGAACATTTCCGGACGCAGCTTCATTCCAGGGTTCGCCAGTTCGAGCCGCACCTTCACCATGCGGGTCACAGGGTCGAGTGAATCGCCTATCTTTGCGATGCGACTGGCGAAGGGCTGTTCGCCATAAGCGTTGACGAATAATCTTGCGTTCATGCCGACTCGGAGGCGCGGCATCGCGTCTTCCTGCATGTCCGCGATGGCCCAGACACGACTCAGATCGCTGATGAGAAAGAGATCGGACGCAGGGCTGACCACCGATCCGACGCTGACGCCGCGCGTGATCACGACGCCACCACGAGGTGCTTTGACTGGCACTAACTCATCGTCGGTATGCGGTTCGTTGGGGGCGTGTTTTTCCACTGCGGTCACGCCCAGATACTCTTCGAGATGCACTCGTGTGCGTTCGACTTCGGTCGTCGCGTTTTCGATCAGGGTCTGTGCATTGCGCACTTCGGATTCCGCATGTTCGGCCTCAGATAACGCGCCAGCTTTGAGTTCGTACAACCTGCGTGCCCGATCGCGAACCTTGCGGGCGTAGGCTTCGCTGGCCATCGCACGTTGCAGTTCCGCCTGCGCCTTTTGAAATTCGGCACGGGATTCGTGAATATCATGAGTGTGCATGCGCGCGAGCACCTGATCGGCCTTGACCGCATCGCCGACGTTGGCGAAGATCGAGGCGATGCGGCCTTCGGTGATCGCGCCGACACGCCAAGTGAAGTTCTCGTCTTGGGTTACACGCGCGGAGGCCCGGATCACTTGGGGAAGCCCGCGGGTGGCGACGGTTTCCACGGCAATGCCAGCTTCTTTTTGTAGGGCGGTATCGAGCATTACCGAGGTTTTCGACGCCTCGTCCGCGGGCTTGGGAGCGTCTGCTTTGACGGTGTCGGGGCTGCTCTTGCCGCATCCGGTCAATGCGGTGACGACGACTATCAGGATTGAGACTCTCAAGGATTCACCCCCATCGCGGTTTCTAGGGCGGCCAGCGCGCGTCGGTACTCGGCCAGCGTTTGTATGAACTGCACGTTCGCTTCGATCTTCACGCGTTCTGCGTCGAGCAGGCGCAGGAGTTCGGTGCCTCCTTCTCTGTAGGCGGCCTCCGCAATGCGTGCTGAAGCGTCCGCTTTGCGCAGAATCTCGGGAAGCAATCCAGTAATCTGTTTGCGCTTGAGGGCCGTATCCGCGGCGGCGGCGCGAACTTCCGCAGCGACGAGCGCCTTGGATGCGGTGAGTTCCGCATCGGCGGCGCGCACGCCGAAATCGGCCGCGGCGATGTTGCCTTGATTCTTGTTGAAGTAAGGAATCGGGATCTGCAAGCCGCCGAGCATCGTGTCGAATCCGTTGGTGCGTTTGTATCCGAAAAGCGCTTCGAAATCGGGCTTGGCGTTCGCGGTTTGCAATCGCGAATTGGCTTTTGCAACATTGATCGACTGCTGCGCAAGCTTCACTTCGGTTCGATTCCCTATGGCCGAAGCCACGTCTGAATCGAAGGGAACCCCGCCTTCCAACGGCTCACTGAGCTTGCCTTCTGGATACTCGCCCAAGCCCATATCGCGAAACAAGGCGATTCGCCCACGTTCGGCATCGAGCTGCGCGGCGTTGGCGGATGCGGCCACACGATCGCGTTCCAGTTGGACTTTCAAAAGATCCGCCTCCGCCATCACGCCTTCTTTGACGCGGATCGCATGGTATTCCACGATGCGGTCGTAGTTCTTGACGCTGTCTTCCACAAGTGTTGCGACGCGCTGCGCGCCGACGGCAATCCAGTAAGAATCTTTCACGCGGCTTGCGATTTCACGGGCGATCAACTCACGCGAAAGTTCGGCGCGATGCTGTTCCTGAGCGGAAAGATCGACACGGCGCGCGCGCTTGTTGCCGGTTTCGAATAATTGCTGGACGTATAAAAAAGTGTCGAGATCGCGGCCCGGCTTGAACAGTGGAGTGGATCTGTCGACACGCCAATTTTCCTGTTGAAAGATGAACCGTGGATTGGGACGCAAGGCCGATTGCAGTTTAAGGCTCGCTGCAACATCGATGCGTTCCTGACTAGCGGTGAGAAGGGGATGTCCACGCATCGCGGAATCGAGGGCTTCACGGAGCGTGAGGTCCTGCGCCAGTGCCGCGGAGCTTGAGAGCAGCACTGCAAGCGCGGGAAGAGATGATGGCATCGGTTCGTTTCCAAGGATATCATCCTGGAGGCTGAGGTCCTGATACAATAGCCGTTTCCGCGCCAGGAATTGGCGCTCTGGAGGATCTCAACTTTGAAGCGCTTTATCGATCTGGCTTTGCGCTTGTACACCTACGTCTTTTCGTTCGGATCGAGCCTCGGATTGCTCGGTTTGGGGGCGTTCGCAAAGATGACGGGCGATACACTTGTGTTACAGAACATGCCTTGGAAGGGTGAGGAACTCACCGGTTGGCTGATCGGATTGGGCTCATTCGGACTCGTTTCGAGCATCGCTGGCGCGATTGCCAAGGGTCCGTTGCGGTTCTTGGGTCCGATTTGGAGCGCGATCTTCACCGTGCTGCTGGTGAAAGGGAACTTCATGACTCCGACCAAGACTTACGAAAATGTTGCGGATTTCCAACAGACCGTTGGCCTGACGGCGGGCCAAGCCGGATCCGTGATCACCGGACTGCTCGTCGCAAGGAATAGGAAGAGTTGATTTCCAATGCTGCCAATCTTGCTATTGCTCGCGGTCGATCCATCCTCGAATGTTCTGGTGTGGCCGCAAGGGGCCGCTGGATCCGAAGGCAAGGGCTCGATGAAGACATCGGTTCGGGTGACCGAAGCTGGCGATCATGTGGTTTCCAATGTCCATAATCCCTCGTTAACTCCTTACTTGCCCTTTGGAGTGCAAGGGGCTGCGGCCGTGGTCATTGCGCCGGGCGGCGGCCATCGAGAACTTTGGACCACGCACGAAGGCCACAACATCGCGCGTTGGTTGAGCGATCATGGCGTGGCGGCGTTCGTGCTTGAATATCGTTTGGCGCGCGAAAAAGATTCCACCTACACAATCGAAGGCCATGCATTGTCCGATACCAGACAGGCGTTGCGCGTAGTGAAAGCGAATGCGGCGAAGTGGAATGTGAATCCGGCGCGGGTGGGTGTGATGGGATTTTCGGCAGGCGGAGAACTGGCGGCGCTGGCCGCAGGTCGGCCCGATGACCCCGAATCGAAGCCCGCCTTCCAGGCCCTTATTTATCCCGCGATCCCGAAGGATATGGCCTTAGTGAAAGAAATGCCTCCCGCATTTCTAGCTTGCGGCGAGAATGACCGCCAAAATATTTCGCAAGGTTTGCCGGAGTTGTACCTGGCGATGAAACGCGCGGGGATGTCCGCCGAGTTGCACGTCTTCGCAGGCGTAGGCCACGGCTTTGGATGGCGCGGCACGCTCAAGGGCCCGGTTTCGAGTTGGGTCGTCAGATTTCACGAGTGGCTCGGCGCTCGCGGATTCCTGTAACATATAGCCAGTCAGCGTCCGTCCTATCTCATGACTGCCCATGTATGCCATCGCACTAGCTCTGTCTGCGCTTGCCGTCGATCCGGCGACTTACGATCGTGTCGTGAAGCCTCTGCTGGGCAAGAGTTGCGTTCCTTGTCATAACGAACGCAATGCTTCGGGCAGTCTCAATCTCGCCCCGTTTCAATCACACACTTCTTTGGCGCAAGGCCGCGATGAGTGGGAGCGAATCCTGCCCAAGATCCGCAGTGGCGAAATGCCGCCCAAGGGCATGCCGCGTCCAGCATTGCAGGATGTGCAGGCTTTGCTGCAGTATGTGAAGTTGGAATTCGATAAGGCGGATGCGCTGGTGAAGCCGGATCCGGGTCGCGTCACTGCGCGGCGCTTGAATCGCAACGAATACAGCAATACGGTTCGCGATCTGCTTGCGGTGGACTTTCGCGCCGATCGGGATTTCCCTACAGACGACTCGGGGCATGGTTTCGACAACATCGCCGATGTGTTGACGATGTCTCCGATCCTGATGGAAAAGTATATTCGCGGGGCGGAACGGATTTCTGCGCGCGCCATCGGTGCGGATCCTCTGCCGAAGAAACCAATGGAGGCTGAGTATCATTCCAAAGATAAGAACATTCAACGTGTGGATCGCAGTACGATTGAGGCTTCGCATCGCGTCGAATGGGATGCCGAGTATCTGATTCGCATCGGGCTTCCCGGTGAACGTTCCGCCGATTCGCCGCCGGTGAAAATGGGCTTTTGGATGGACGGCAAGCTACTGCATACGATGAGCGTTGAGACCAAGCCGTCGAAGCTGGTTTACTTCAATCCCTATTCTGAGGAAGAGTTCCGGCTGGTGTTACCGGAGGGCGATCACGTGTTTCGTGCGGGGTTCATTGACGATCCGTTTGTGAAGACGCTTCCGGATAAAGAAGCTTATTCGGATAAGAAGAACAAGTTTCTCAACATGATCAAGTTTCTTGGTCCGTTTCCGGCCAAGGTGGAAAAGGCGAGCCGCAAGAAGATTCTCACTTGTGAACCTGCAGTTGCTGGTTGCACGGAAAAAATCCTCACTGGCTTGGCGCGGCGCGCGTATCGGCGTCCGGTGAACAAGGCCGAAGTGGCAAGTTTGTTGCGTTTTGTGGATGTGGCTCGCAAAGAGGGCCAAAATCCGGAACAGTCGCTGCAATTGGCGATTCAAGCGATGCTGGTTTCGCCGCACTTTTTGTTCCGCATCGAGCGGGATCCCACGGATCGCGCCAAGGTGCATCCAGTGACAGAAGTGGAACTCGCGTCGCGGCTCAGTTACTTCCTGTGGACTTCGATGCCAGACGATGAACTACTCGGGTTGGCCGAAGCTGGCAAGCTGCGGGCGGGGTTGGATGCGCAGGTGAAGCGTATGCTGGCGGATCCACGATCTGCTGCGTTTGCGGCCAATTTCGCGGGCCAGTGGTTGGAGACGCGCAACTTGGATTCAGTGAAACCGGATCCGGTGAAGTTTGCGGTATGGGGTCCTGAACTGCGGGAGGCAATGCGCTCGGAGACGAATCTGTTTTTTGAGCACATCCTGAGAGAGAATCGCCCGATGGCGGAGTTTCTCGATGGGCCCTATACTTTTCTGAACGAGCGGCTGGCCAAGCACTATGGGATTGAGGGTGTGACTGGTCCTGATTTTCGCAAGGTTGAGTTGACGACGAATCAGCGTGGCGGCATCCTGAGCCATGCCAGCGTGTTGACCGTGTCGAGCTATCCCACGCGGACTTCTTCTGTCATTCGCGGCAAGTACATTCTACAGAATGTGTTGGGCGTTCCTCCTCCACCGCCGCCGCCGGATGTGCCGCCACTGAATGAAGAATCGGTGGGAACCACTGCGTCGCTACGCAAGCAGATGGAAGCGCATCGTTCGAATCCGACATGCGCGTCGTGCCACAATCGCATGGATACGCTGGGCTTTGGCCTTGAGAATTACGATGCGATCGGACGTTGGCGCGATGTCGATGGCAAGTTTCCGATCGATGTGAGCGGAGCGTTTCCGAATGGCAAATCGTTCGACACGCCAGCCAAGATGCGCGAGTTGTTGAAGGACGACCTGCCAGAGTTCGCGCGTTGCCTGACCGAAAAAATGTTGACTTTCGCCCTTGGCCGCGGACTCGAGAAGTACGATAGAAAGACTGTGGAATCGATCACTTCGAAGCTTGCCTCGCAAGGGTATCCGTTCCAATCGATGGTGTTCGAGATCGCGCACAGCCTGCCGTTTCAATCACGGCGCGGTGAAGCGTCGTTGCCAGTGCAAAAGCAGGAGACAGCAAAAAAATGATGACCCGCACAGCTCTTCCGAGACGAACGTTTCTTCGTGGACTGGGTGCAGCCGTGGCGCTGCCTTGGCTCGAATCGATGACTTCCGCCGCCGTGCCGAAGCCTCCGGTACGCATGGGCTTTGTCTATGTGCCCAACGGCATGGATGTCCGCAACTGGAACCTCGACTATGAGGGCAAGCTCGGACAGCTTTCACGCATCATGAAGCCGCTGGAACCGCTTCGCGACGAAGTCACCGTTCTTTCGAATCTGACACACAACAACGGTCGAGCGTTGCTCGATGGCGCAGGCGATCACGGGCGCTGCTGTGGATCGTATTTGACGGGCATTCAGCCGAAGAAGTCCGCGACAGATATCCATGTGGGCATCTCGTGCGATCAGATTGTCGCCAATGCGATCGGCAATCAGACGCGGTTCCCTTCTCTGGAGTTGGGCATGGAAGATTCGCGCCAAGCCGGCGATTGCGATTCGGGTTATTCGTGCGCTTACACGAACAATCTGGCGTGGCGCGGTGAAACGCAGCCTTTGCCGCCGGTGCTGGATCCACGAGCGATGTTCGAGCGCTTGTTCGGTGTCGATGCCGGGCTCTCATCTGAGGATCGCGCGCGACGCAACCGGTTCCGCAAGTCAATTCTGGATTTCGTATCCGACGACACGCGCAAATTGCAGCAGGACCTTGGTCCGACGGATCGTCGCAAGCTGGATGAGTATCTGTCGTCGATCCGCGAAATTGAACGGCAGTTGGAACGCGCCGAAAAAGACAACGCGCAGATCAATCCCGGTATGTCGCAGCCTTATGGCGTTCCGGCTGACTTTGCCGAGCACTTCAAGTTGATGACCGATATGTTGACAGTGGCTCTGCAGTCGGACATGAGCCGCGTGTTTACGTTCCTGGTCACGCGCGAGGGCACCTCGCGTTCGTACCGCGAAATCGGCATCGCCGACGGACATCACCCGTTGACGCACCATCGCAACGATCCCGCACTGATGGAAAAGGTGTCGCAGATCAACACCTATCATGTGCAGCAGTTCGCGGGCTGGGTCGAAAAATTGAAGTCGATCAAAGAAGGCGACGGCAGCCTGCTCGACAACTGCATGATTGTTTACGGTGCCGGCTTGAACGATGGCAACCGTCACAACCACGAAGATCTTCCAACGTTACTCGTCGGTCGCGGCGGCAATGCTTTCAAGCCTGGACGCCGTATCGTATCGCGCCGCGAGACCCCAATGTCGAATCTCTTCCTGACGATGATGGACCGCATGAACGTCCCTGTCGAGAACTTCGGCGATTCTACCGGACGCCTCAGCGGTCTCAACCTCGGCTAGCGCGATGCAGCTAGGCGCGGGTAAACCTCCTGTTGGGATCGTCTACGA
>CAZCPL010000114.1:0-3724 GCA_964500255.1 uncultured Solibacteraceae bacterium
GATCGCCGCTGCTCGAACAGTTTGTCAACGAAGTGCTGCGCGACGTGAACGATCCGGCAACGGGCAAGAGTCTGTTGGACTCGCCGCGTCCGAAGCGGGGCGGGGGAGTGGGCGGTGCTCGATTGGGCGCTTTAGGGTCGGGATCCGACTATGTGGCCTTCTTCGATCACGTGGGCGTTTCGAGCTTAAATATTGGCTTTGGCGGCGATGGTGGCGGAGCCTATCATTCCGCCTACGATTCGTTCGCGTACTTCCAGAAGTTTTCCGATGCCGACTATGCTTACGGCCGCACGTTGTCGCAGGTGACTTCGACGATGCTGATGCGGCTCGCGGATGCGTCGCTGGTTCCGCTGCAGTTTGGCGATTTGTCGAAAGCGGTGCGGATCTATTCCGAAGAGATCCAGAAGGATTTTCCGGCGGCGGACCTGCGTGAGGTGGCCGCGCAGTTGGCGCGTCTCTCGGCAGCAGCTCGTTCGTTCGATGACGAAGCGGTTGTCGCTTGTCGACGCACGGGGGCGGGTTCGGTGGAGAAATGGAACAAGCTCAATCGCGCGATTTATCGGGCGGAGCGAAGGCTGCTATCGCCGCAAGGCCTGCCGGGACGCGAATGGTACAAACATCAGATCTACGCCCCGGGGCTTTATACCGGGTATGGCGTGAAAACGCTGCCGGGAATCCGCGAGGCGCTCGAGGCCGGTCGTTCATCCGAGGCATCGCAACAGGCGAAGAGTTTGGCGCGGGCGTTGAAGTCTTGCGCCGCGCAGGTGGAAGAAGCCGTTGCCCTGATGAAGGGGCTATAGCTGGCTGCTGTGCTTTTGCTGACCTTACCGAGACGCTCGTTGGTCGCGATGGTACGGGCGAGATTTCTGAATTCCTATCGACCCTGAAAAGGCAAGATCCCGCCACTTGCTGGTTCGCATGTGGCGTATCCAGCATCTCGCGGATTTCCGCCGCCGGGCCGCAAAGTGGGTAAGCAGTTGTCCCTTGAGCTCGCGGCCTGTATTTTGCCGGTCAACGGCGCGCAGAGTGGGACGCAGCCACTGACATCCCGCACTGCGGTTGAGTTCCGCAAGATCATAGCGCGTACGGAATAGCCGGTCGTTCCGGAAGAGGCCATCGTGCTGGGAAATGGGGCCGCCAACGACGGTCCGGATTCTCAACCGCTACATATCGCTGAAAATGCTCGCAACGATCGGTACTTCCGGTGCTCAGCGCCTGCCATGGACTTCGGTACGGTAGCAGTCGACGAGCCGCCCGGTAATGCGCCGCATGTCGCGATGCTCTTCGACATAAGCTCTTGCGCGAGTCGCCATCTCGGCAGCCCGCAGCGGATCTTCGAGCAGGTGCACGACCCGGTCGGCAAAGGCTTGAGGCGCGTCGGCGAGTGCGCAGATCGCGTCGTCGTCGAGGGTGAGCCCTTCGGCTCCGATAGTTGTTGAGACCGTTGGGATGCCCGCGGCGAAGCCTTCCAGCAACTTCACTCGCACGCCCGATCCCGACAGGATCGGGCAGATGAACACGGCGTACTTTGCGAGCGGCTCGCGGACATCGTCCACAAAACCGATCAGTTCGACATTCTTCCATTCAGGGGATAGCGAATGCTTCGGTGGCGGATCGGAACCGATGAGCACAAGCTGCGCTTGTGGACGCGCGGCGAGCACGAGGTTCCAGACGTTCTTCATGAACCAATCCAAAGCCTCGACATTCGGCGTATGGCGGAAACTGCCGAGGAAGAGCACAGTGTCCGGCTCGCGGCCGTCGGGCTTGAAGTCGTAACGCGAGGTGTCGATTCCTGCGCGATAGCCGTCGTCGATGCGTCCGCGCATTTCGGGCAGGAACGACTCGACATACTCTCGATTGTCGCGGCTGCAGACTTGCACTCGGTGCATCTTAGGCAGTAGCGTCAGTTCGTATTTCAAAGCCCGCAGGTATTCCCAACTGTGCTGAATGCGCTTCAGCGGATTCTTGACGAAGGGCAGCCCGCGGGCAATCGATTGGAAGTAGACGTCATGCTCAAAGAGAATACAGATAAGTCGCTTGAAAGCACCCGCATATTGGCCGAGCACGGTGTAATCGAGTTGCAGCACGTCTATTTTTTGCAAGTAGGTCTGCTTCTGGATGAGCCATTCGAGTTCCGCATTCTCGAACTCGTAGATCGCATGAGGAATCGTACTGCCGAGCCGCTTCTGCTTTTCTGGCGGACGGATGATGAACTTCACCGATTTCACGAGTTGGTTCAGGGCTTGATGCGCCTCAAGTTCCCATTCCCAGTCGAGCATGACAATCAGGTGCACGTCACAAAGCTGTGCAAGCTCTCGCACGGTCTGGTACATGAACACGCCGCCGCCATGGATGGGCGGATAGAACGGATACGGCGATACGAACAGCACCGACAGCCGCTCCGGCTTGGCCGGCAGCACAGCGAAGCGGTCGCGGAAGTATCCGCCAGTCTGACGGTGGAACGCCTCCGTATCGTCGATCGCAGCGAGCCTCTGCGCCCGCGCACGAGCACGCAGGCATTCCGGAAGCTGCACGATCGCGCGCAAAAGTCCTCGCAGGTTGGCGCGTTCGGGGGAAGGTCCAAACAGCGCCGTGAGGACGATGTCGGCGAGAAGATAGGCGAAGTGGCCCGACAACTTGCGCCATTCGTGGATGTTCTTCCAGGTGTAGAGCAGGAAGTTCTTCTTCAAGACGCCTTGAATATGCGCGTCGGAAAAGTGCCTGCCGATGGTGCCGCGATGTTCGTGAAAAACTTTGCTGAGCGGCTGATAGAGCACCTTCCAGCCGCGTTTCCACGCCATGTGCCCGAGGTCGGTGTCTTCGAGATAGAACGGACGCAGCAGAGGATCGAAGCCGCCGAGCTCAAAAAACTTGCGCTTGTCGAAGGCGCACGATCCGCCGCCGCCGTAGTAGCAAGGGTACGGTTCCTGAATGTCGGGATCGATCACATGGCGGACGCGGACGTGACCGTGACTCCACCAGCCGTTGGTGAGTCCTGTTTCTTCGCGCTTTTTGTTCGGATCGCTGAAGAAGATCTGGCAGGATACGGCGAATACTTTGTCATCGGTGAAGCCGTCGAGCAGCGGTTGCAAAAAGTCAGGCTCGACACGCATATCGCTGTTGAGCAGCACGACGATATCGTTCTTTGCCGCTTCGAAGCCGGCGTTCGATCCGCCTCCGAAGCCGAGGTTTTGCGGCAGTTCGAGGACGCGCACGTTTGGGAACGCGGCTTTGACAAAAGCGGCACTGCCGTCTGTAGAACCATTGTCGACGACGATGATCTCATTGGCGGCAGTGCCCGCCATCGCTTCGATGACCGAAGGCAGATACGAGGCCAGCAAGTCTTTGCCGTTCCAGTTGGGAATCACTACACTTGCCGATTCTGTGTTTGGCCCGGTGTCTTTCGACGCTTGCTTGCGGCGCAAAGGGCGCGCGAGATCCCATAGGGCAACCAAGGCAAAAGCGAAGAACACAAGAGGTGGAGCGACGATCGAGATGACCAGCGCTTTGAACAAGTGGATGGCCTTATGCAACGGGGCCGACTCCCACCATGCGTCCCAGCTTGATCCAACGCGAACTCCGAATGTTCTCGATATGGCGCTGCAGGTCAAGAGCCCATTGGCTGCGCTCTTCGACCGTGGCTTCGGCCTGATCGAGCAGTTTCACCGCTTCGGCCAGTTCCTGTTCGACCTGAAGAGTGACAGGGTCACCTCAGGTGTGACGC
>CAZCPL010000114.1:3734-9315 GCA_964500255.1 uncultured Solibacteraceae bacterium
CCTGTAGCTTGGCTTGGAGTTCACCGCCTAGTCGCTGTTCGGTCTGCTGAGCCCATTCGACCTTCTCGCGGATATCCTTCTCGAGGTCTTTGACCTTGGCTTCGTAGTCGGTTGCAAGTTGCATGCCGGCGGACTGTTCTTTCACGATCGCCTGCTGGATCTTAGAAACGATGCCGCGGGTCTCGCCGAGGTCCGCTTCCAGTTTCTTTGCCCAGGTATTGCGCTGTTCGAGTTGCTGATTTAGCGTCTCGTTGATCTTTTGCAGAGTGGTCCGTTCGCTCTTCGATTGCGCCAGCCACTGGTCTTTCAATACAACTTCTTTCTGCAACTTCGCGATGTGCGTCTCGCGCTCTTTCATGATGTTCGCCGTGGCGGGAACATACAAAAACGCATCGCTGGTGTGGATGGACGATCCGCAGACCGCGAGAAAGAAGTGGGACGATAGCGGATCGGTTGCACTCTCCATCATGGTCTCTGCGATCGTGGCTCTGAGAGACATCGGATAGATCCCCATCGCTTCGAGGCGGTTCTGCAGGAGAATCTCCACCGATGGAAAGTATGCGGCAAGTTCGGCGCGAAATTCCTCGTATTCAAACTCATGCGTATGAAAGGGGTTCGCACCCGATTCGCCGCGTGATTCGGCATAGTACAAGCGGTTGGGCGTGGAAACAAGAAAGAGTCCGTTGGGTCTGAGTAGCCGTCGCGCTTCGTCGAGCAGCATCCGCCAATGCGTGAGGTGCTCGATGACTTCGAACGCCGCGATCACATCGAACGACGAATCCGGGAAGGGAACCGCCGTGCAAGATGCCTGGCGAAAGTCGACGCCTTTGTAGTTGGCTTGCGCGAACGCGACGGCTTCTTCGGCGATGTCGATGCCGCAAACTGAAGCCGCGGTTCGGGCCAGTTCCGCGGATCCATATCCAGTGCCGCAGCCGAGGTCGAGAACTCGTTTGCCCTTGCATAATTTCGCTGCGAAGAGGTAGCGGGCGTAGTGCTCGTTCCAGAGATTGACGTCCACCTTGCCGGGGACGACGCGTTCTCCGGTAAACTCGCTGGAACTCAAACCGCGGCTCCCAGGCGGGCGTTCACCTCAACGCGGCACTTCATATGCATTTGCCCATAAACCGGATTCTCGCCGCGAGTCATCGGAAGCGCGAGTGCATTCTCAATCCAATCGCAGATCCTGTATTGATCCAGTGAGCCGTCTGCAATCGCGGGTGAGAACGAAAAAGTCGAGGACGAAAGTTCCGGCAGGTCGAGGTGGAAGTCCACTGTAATCACATCGCCGGGCACCATGGGCGCAAGTTCGTAGCCTTCGCGTGTGGTGTTCGTGCCCGAAAAATCGATCCCCAAGTGGTTGCGGAACATGAAGCCGATGTTGGGATGATGGATCTCTTCTTTGGCCCGCGCACTGATGCGGACCACGATCTTGGTTCCCGGGTCGAGCATCCGCACGGGATTTCCGGCAGGATCGCTGACGCTGATGCCGAGGATTTCCGCGCGGCCATCGCCATGGCGATGATCGACATTGGGGATGTGCTCTTCCACTTCAGGGGCAACTTCTATTGCGCGATCGCGATCGATCTCGGTCTTTTTCTGTTCGATGTAGGCAGAATCCTTCGATGTCATCGCCGCTAGATATTTGTTGATGACACGCTCTGTGTCGCCTTGATCCCGCACAATGCCGTGGTCAAGCCACATCGCCTTGTCGCCCAGAGCCTTCACATCGCCGGTAGCGTGCGAAACGAATAGGATCGTGACACCCTGCGCGCGAAGTTCGTGGACTTTGCGCATACAGCGCTGGCGGAAGTAGATGTCGCCCACTGCCAGGGCTTCGTCAACCAGCAGGATATCCGGATCCACGTGGATTGCGACGGAGAAGGCCAATCGCACGCCCATGCCGCTGGAATACGTTTTGACGGGCTGTTGAACGAAATCGCCGATTTCCGCGAAGTCGAGAATCTGCCGATACTTCTTGTCCATTTCCTTGGTGGAAAGTCCAAGGATGGCACCCTGCATGTAAACGTTGTCACGCCCTGAAAATTCGGGGTTGAAGCCGCTGCCGAGTTCGAGCAAGGCGGATACGCGGCCGTTCACCTTGACGGTTCCGGTGGTGGGCTGCAGAATTCCGGCGACGATTTGCAAGAGCGTACTCTTGCCCGATCCATTCTCGCCGACGATGCAAAATGTTTCGCCTCGGTCTACTTCGAAGGATACGTCTTGGAGCGCCCAGAAGTCGCGATGGAACTGCAAGCGATTGAAAGTCAGTAGCTCTTTGAGGCGGTCTCCAGCGGAGTCATATACGGAATAACTCTTGGAAACGCCATGAAACTCGATGGCTGCCACTTGTAATGTGCCTCAGGATTTGCGCCGCGTTGTGACGGCGGGCGCGGGAGTTCGAAGGTCGATCATGGGAATCAGGGAGTTTTGGGGGCGCAATTCTTCGAGCGGAATCTGTTGGGCCAGTTCGTTGAGTGTCGACACAAACTGCTCGATTTGTTTTTGCATCGCATCCATCTTTTCGCGCATGTTGAGAATGATCTCAACGCCGGCGAGATTGACTCCGAGGTCTCGGGTGAGCTTCAGAATGACCTCAAGCCGGTCCACGTCTTCTTGGGTATAAAGGCGGGTGTTGCCATCGCTTCTAGACGGCTTCAGCAAGCCTTCGCGCTCATAGAGACGTAGGGTTTGAGGGTGGACGCCGTACTGTTCGGCGACCGACGAAATCATGTAGGCTCCCTTGCCTTTTTTCCTCGTAGCCATGGCCACCTTTAACTGTAGCGCGGCGGGACGTGGGTCAGCAGGAACTGTGAAGTCTCGCTGGGCGCGATGCGAACCGTCGAATTGGCGATGTGCCAAGCTTCGCCGAGACGATAGATGCCTGTACCGTCAAGCATACCCTCGCCTTGTAGGCAGATCAGGATTGCCGGCCAGGGAACATCGATCTCAACCGGACCATCCGCTTCGATCCGTTCGGTGCGGAAATAGGGGCAGGTGTCGATGTCCGCGGGCTTGTAGGCTTCCAGGCTGGACACAGCAACACTCCGGTCGAGATGTAACTCTCGCGGGCGGCCATAGTCGTAGAGCCGGTAAGTAATGTCCGAAATTTGCTGAATCTCGCAGAGCGCGATGCCGGCTCCAATGGCATGGATGGTGCGAGCCGGCGTGTAGTAAGTCTCACCGGGCTTCACTTCGATCCAGTTCAGAAAGTCCATGATTTCTCCGCTGATCGAAGCCTCTCGAAGTTTCTCGGCAGTGATCGTTTGCCTGAGGCCAAGGGCGATGCGCGCGCCAGGATCCGCCCGCAAAATGTGCCACATCTCGGTCTTGCCGTTCGAGCCGGTCCGATGTTCACGCGCGTACGCGTCGTCTGGATGAACCTGCACCGACAGGTTCTCGGTGGTGAACAGAAACTTCACCAGCAGCGCAACATCGGGAGGGGAGTCAAACCAAACCTCACCGGTTTTGTTCGTGGAGTCGGGGTACCAGGGCGAAAGAGCCGTGGATCCCCAAACCTTTTCGTGAAGTGTGTGCATCAAACGAGTTGGAACAGGCATTAATCCTATTCTGCGCTGTTACAATCGGCCACGTGGAGGTGACGTTTGCGCCCAACGACTCTAGGTGAGTTGCGGAAGAGTGAGTATTCTGAGGCGAGGCTTGCGACGCGCTCTGTGAAAGATGAGCTTCGCGAGAATCTAATCGGACGATTGCGCGCCGGTGCGGAACTCTTTCCCGGCGTGCAAGGCTACGAGGAGACTGTGGTTCCTCAGGTGGTGAACGCACTGCTTTCGCGTCACAACTTCATCCTTTTGGGCCTTCGCGGTCAGGCCAAGACGCGGTTGGTTCGCATGCTCACCGGGCTGTTGGATGAGTGGACGCCCTTCGTCGCCGGATCCGAGATTCGCGACAATCCCTACGCGCCGATTTCGAAGTATTCGAAAGATCTGGTGCAAACGATGGAAGACGAGACGCCCATTGCCTGGCTGCATCGCGATCATCGTTACGTCGAAAAACTGGCGACGCCCGACGTGACCATCGCGGACATGATCGGCGACATCGATCCCATCAAAGCCGCTCGATCCGGGCAAAATATCTCCGACGAGTTGACGATCCACTACGGGCTGTTGCCGCGTGCCAATCGGGGCATCTTTGCGGTAAACGAACTCCCGGATCTGGCTGGCAAGATTCAGGTCGGTTTATTCAACATCATGCAAGAGGGCGATGTACAGATCAAGGGCTTTCCCGTTCGTCTGCCGCTCGATGTGATGCTGGTGTTCACTGCGAATCCCGAGGACTATACGGCGCGGGGCAAGATCGTGACGCCGCTGAAGGATCGCATCGGGAGCGAAATCCGAACTCACTATCCGCTGACCGTTGAGCAGGGAATGCAGATTACTTCGCAGGAAGCTTGGGTTGCAAGCCGCGGCGGCGTGGGCCCCGAGTCGCGCGTGCCGATGTTTATCCGCGAGGTGGTGGAACAGATCGCGTTTCTGGCTCGTGAGGACAAGAAAGTAGACAAACGCAGCGGAGTGAGCCAACGCTTGCCGATCTCGGCGCTTGAGAACGTCGTGTCGAATGCCGAGCGCCGGGCGCTCAAGGCCGGTGAGACGTTGGCGGTTCCAAGAGTGTTGGATGTCTACGCAGCCTTGCCATCGATTACAGGCAAGATCGAACTCGAATACGAGGGTGAACTTCGCGGCGGCGATGTCGTTGCTCGCGAACTTGTGCGCGGGGCCGTCGGTCGTGTATTTACGCACTATTTCGACGGTGTCAACATGAACGCGATCGTTCAGTATTTCGACCTCGGTGGCGCGTTGCGTGTGGATGCATCGTCGACATCCGAGGAGATGGTGAAGCAGTTGATGCTGATCCAGGGGCTGATGGAAAAGACTCGTGCTTTGGGGCTTTCCGCGAACGAACCCGATGCCGTGCGAGCCGCCGCTGGCGAATTCATCCTCGAAGGTCTGTACGCGCAGCGCCGTGTGAATCGCAATGAGGAATTAGGCTTTGTCGCGGAGGAAAAGCGGAGATCCGCAGCGGCTTCGGGCGATGAGGACAATGATCCGCCGGTTTCGTCGAAGCGTCGGCGGCAGTTCAACTAGAGGTTCCCATGAAGAAGTGGATCAACTACAGCAAGTACACCGGTGAGGATCTCGGCATCGATGCGGAGGACTTGCTGCGGGCGCTTTCCGACTTCTTTCTGGATAGTGGATTCAACAATCCTTACGCGCAGTTTTCAGAGTGGAATCAGCATTCGCTCGAAGATCTGAAGAACGCCATTCTGCGGGCGCTGCGGAGTGGCGAACTCTTCGATCCCGATCGTGCGGCGCAGATTCAGAACTCTCTGGAAAACATGACCGACGAACAGCTATCGCAACTGCTCGATCGACTCACGCGGAAGTTGATCGATGCCGGATATGTGTCCGAACAGAAGCAGGGCGGCGGTGGTGGAGATTCTTCGAACACGCGCATCGACATCACGGACAAGAGCATCGATTTTCTTGGATTCAAGACCCTCAAAGACCTGCTGGGCTCGGTGGGCCGTTCGAGTTTTGGCGCGCACGATACGCGCGATCTGTCC
>CAZCPL010000114.1:9325-17250 GCA_964500255.1 uncultured Solibacteraceae bacterium
CGGGTGTCGAGACTTCCGGCGCTCCGAGGCCCTATGAGTTCGGCGACACGTTGAACCTGGACGCTAGTTCGACGCTGTTCTCGGCGATGCGGCGCGAAGGCGTTGGATTGCCTTTGAATCTTGAATACAGCGACTTGCATGTGCATCAGAGTGAGTATCAAAGCTCATGCGCGACCGTGCTGATGTTGGACTGTTCTCACAGCATGATTCTGTATGGTGAGGATCGGTTTACGCCGGCGAAGAAAGTGGCGCTGGCACTGGCGCATCTGATCCGCACGCAGTATCCGGGCGATACGTTTCGCGTGGTGTTGTTTCACGATACGGCAGAAGAATTGCACATTGGAGAGCTGGCTCGCGTGCAAGTGGGTCCGCACTATACGAACACTCGCGATGGCTTAATTCTTGCGCAAAAGATCTTGCAGCAGGAACGCAAGGACATGAAGCAGATCATCATGATTACGGACGGCAAACCATCGGTGATCACATTGGATGACGGTCGCGCCTATCGCAATGCGTTCGGTTTGGATCCGTTGGTCATCTCGAAGACGCTCGAAGAAGTGAACCGCTGTAAGCGGCAGAACATTATGATCAATACCTTCATGCTGGCCACCGACTATTCACTGGTTGCGTTCGTGCAGAAGGTCACCGAGTTGTGCCGCGGCAAGGCTTACTTCACGACGCCTGACGATCTCGGATCGGCGCTGCTCATGGATTACATGAATCGCAAAACGCGGACGATTCATTAGCCGCCAGCGGATCCCGAAGCTGCCTGGTTGGGCTGCCACAAAACTTCAGGAACTCCAAGAACCTGGTTCGCCCAGCGGCTCCAAACAAAGAGCGCGTCGCTGAGGCGGTTCACGTATGCGATGGCATCCAGAGGAACCTCTTCTTCGCGCGCCAAAGCCACCATGATGCGCTCGGCGCGGCGGGCGATTGTGCGGCAGACGTGCAGATCCGCGTTTAGGCGAGTTCCGCCGGGCAAAACGAAGGATCTCAACTCGGGCAGATCGTCGTTGAAAGTGTCGATCTCCGTTTCCAGCTTCTTCACCTCCACATCGGTGACGCGCGGCTGCTTGGGATGCACGTCCTGCGGCAGGGTCGCGAGAATCGAACCAAGGTTGAACAACTCATGTTGGATTCGCACAAAGATCGGGATCAGTTTGGCGACACGATGATCCGCTTGCGCCGTCACCACTGCCGCGCCGAGAAACGAGTTCAACTCGTCGATGGTGCCATAGGATTCGATGCGAAGCACGTCTTTTGGCACGCGCTGGCCGCCGACCAGACTGGTTTCGCCAGCGTCGCCTCGCTTCGTGTAAATCCGATTGAGCGCGATGCGCGGTTCGTTGTAGGTGGAATCACTCATCATTCCATGATGCAACGCGTCAGGTCAATGCGTTAGAAGTTGACTAAGTCGCTTGCGGCGCTCGACCCATTCGTCGCTGGTGAAAATGCGCGGACCAGCTTCGATCAATCGCGGCAAGAGTTCGAACACAGAGGCCGGATTCCATAGAAATCCGTTGCGTGTTCTGAAGCCCTGGTTGTTCAGTTCAGTCGCGATCTGCGAAAGTCGTTGGTCTTGGACTACCAGTTCCATGCACTCTAGCGAGTTCACCTCAAGGTGCACTGCGTCGGCGGCGACCTTGTATCCATAGGGGACATCGACCTCGCGGACGAATGCGGCGTTCGCGGCGTCGAGTTCTCATTCCCAAATGACGGCGACAGGCTTCCAGCCCGCTTGCGCCTTAGACCGGATCTCGTCATCGGACACAGGCCCATGGAATGGTTCCCGAACACGTTCGACCTGCGCACCGTTTTCAATAGTGTTTTTGGCGGTTTCCCATAGCCGGGCAAACATTCTTGTGAATTCCCGTATCCGGGCATCGCGTCACGATGCGACAATCGAATTTGCACCCCAGTATCGAGAACACAGACCGGGAGCACACAAACCGGCTCGTGTACGAGAAGAGTCCTTACCTTCTTCAACACGCACACAACCCCGTCGATTGGTTCGCCTGGGGCGAAGAGGCTTTTGAGAAAGCGCGTCAGGAAGACAAACCGATCTTTCTTTCGGTCGGATACTCGACCTGCCATTGGTGCCACGTGATGGAACGCGAGTCGTTCGAGAACGAAGACACGGCGGCGGTGGTCAATCGGTACTTCGTTCCCGTGAAGGTCGATCGCGAAGAGCGCCCGGATGTCGACCGTATCTACATGGCGTTCGTGCAAGCCACGACGCAACGCGGCGGCTGGCCGATGTCGGTTTTTCTGACGCCAGATCTCAAGCCCTTTTATGGCGGCACCTATTTTCCGCCGGAATCGCGCTATGGAATGCCCGGCTTCAAGGCGCTGCTTGAGTTCTTGGCGATCAAGTGGAAAGAGGAGCGAGAGAAGATTCAGGGCGTCGGCATTCAGACCATCAATCAACTGGAAAGCATGTTGACGGCTGGCGATTCCCAGGGTGGAGTGGTGGATCGAGGGGCGCTCGACAAGCTGTACTTCTACTTTCAACGCACATTCGATACGAAGCTCGGAGGCTTTGGTGGACGTCCCAAATTTCCCCGTCCTGTGGTGCACGATTTTCTGTTGCGTTACCACAAGCTCACGGGCGAGGCCGGTGCACTGGACATGGTCACGCAGACCTTGACCGAGATGGCCAAAGGTGGCATGAACGATCAGTTGGGAGGCGGCTTCCATCGTTATTCAGTGGATGAGCGCTGGTTCGTTCCGCACTTCGAGAAGATGCTCTACGATCAGGCGCAATTGGCAATCTCGCATCTTGAGGCCTATCAGTTGTCCGGAGACGAGTTTCACGCTGGCATTGCGCGCGATACCTTCGAGTACGTGCGCCGCGAGATGACGCACCCTGAGGGCGGGTTCTATTCCGCTGAGGATGCGGACTCGGTGATCGATCCCGCGAAACCGAAGGAGAAAGGCGAAGGCGCTTTCTACATCTGGAGCCGTGCGGAACTTGCTGCACTCTTGAACGCAGACGAGTTGGAAGAAGTTTGCAGCGTCCACGGCATCGAACCGAACGGCAATGTGGAAGAAGATCCGCACCACGAGTTCACCGGTAAGAACATTCTGTACGTCGCGCGTTCACCTCGCAATGTGGATGCACTGGAATCCGCGCAGAGGAAGATGTTCGCGTATCGAGGCAAGACGAAGGTCCGTCCCCATCTGGACGACAAGGTCCTGACGTCGTGGAATGCTCTGATGATTTCGGCGTTTGCCAAGGGTGCGCAAGTACTTGGCGAACCGGCGTACCTCGAAGCCGCAACTCGCGCGGCGCATTTCATCCTGAAGCACCTCTATCGTCCGGAAGACGCGCGCCTGCTGCGCCGCTATCGCGATGGCGACGCCGCGATCGAAGGCTTTCTGGACGATTACGCGTTCTTCACCAATGCGCTGCTCGATCTCTATTCGGCGGGCTTCGATGTTTACTATTTCGAGTTGGCGGTGCAGCTTGCCGGCAAGATGATCGAACTGTTCGACGATCCGGAACAAGGCGGATTCTTCAGTACCCGCGTAGGCGACGCTTCTTTGGTATTGCGATTGAAAGAAGACTACGACGGCGCGGAACCCTCCGGCAACTCGCTTGCCGTGGAAGCGCTCGTCAGGCTCGCGCACATGACGGGCTGCCAAGACTTTGACGGGGCCGCGGCGCGAGCCCTGCGTCACTTTGCATCGAAGTTGGCCTCGCAAGGGGTGACGGCACCGCGGATGTTGGCGGCGCAGATGTTGGCGATGGGCCCCGGGCGACAGATCGTGCTGGCCGGTGAGCGTGAGGATCCCGCAATGCGGCCGATGTTGGCGCAGATTCGTAAGCGGTTTCTGCCGGAGACAGCGGTTTTTCTACTCGATGCCAAGTCTCGCGAGAGTCTCGAAAAACACGCATCCTCTCTGGCTGCGATGCATCCAATGGACGGTAAGCCGACGGCTTACGTCTGTGAAAATTTCACTTGCCAGTTGCCGGTCACAGATCCGGCGGCGCTGGCCGAACTGCTCAAATATAAGGGATGAACATGGAAAGAACAGCCGCAATTACACTGATGGGAAACCCGCAGACGTTGGTGGGCCCTGAACTCAAGAAGGGCGACACCGCCCCTGACTTTACGATGGTGGACAACGGATTGAAGCCCGTGACTCTTGGCGATACCAAGGGCGTGCGGATCTTCAGCGTCGTGCCGTCACTCGATACGCCGGTGTGCGATGCGCAGACCCGCAAGTTCAATGAAGCGGCCGCAGGCATGCCCAACGTGGAAATCTACACGATCAGTATGGATCTGCCGTTTGCACAGAAGCGCTGGTGCGGTGCGTTCGGAATCGACAAAGTCAAGATGCTATCCGATCATCGGGACGCGTCGTTCGGTGAGAGCTACGGCACGCTGATCAAAGGTGTTCGCCTCGAATGCCGTGCGATCTTCGTGGTCGATCCGACCGGTATCGTGCAGCATGCCGAGTATGTGGATGAAGTTGTGAATCATCCCAACTACGATGCTGCTCTCGAAGCGGCGAAGGCGCTTGCCGACTAAGTTCACAAATCGCTAGATTTACAGAATCCTTGCGTATTCCTGAGGATTTGTCGATTGTTTCCGGGCCGAGCTGGTAGCAGGGGTAGTCCAGCTTGGCCCGGCTCTGCAAACGTTTCAGACAGGCAAACTCACCATCCTTGCGAGTTGGGAGTTTGTCGGTAGTTGTTGAGACAATGGCAGCATATGAAGATGCTTCCACGAAGGCAGGCCCTTGCGGGTGCTGTCGGATTGTTGGGTTTGTCTATGGCGCCTCCGCGAGCGCTGGCTGTTCCCGATCTTCCCGATGCCGCACTGCTGAAACGCGATCCCGAAGCTTACTGGAAGCGGATCCGCAAAGAGCAATTCTATCTGCCCGAATGGCGGGCCTTCCTCAACAATGGCAGCCTTGGCGTGATGCCGAAACCAGTGTTTGCGGCGGTAGCGGACTTTCTTGAGACTGGGGCGTCGCTCACTACCGATAGTTATCCGCGTTGGGGCTACGAGCCGCTTGACGAGCATCGAACGGTGCTTGCGAACTACATCGGCTGTAAGAAAGACGAACTTGCAATTACGCACTCCGCGACGTCGTCGATGTCGATGATTGCCGCGGGGCTGGAACTCAAGGCTGGCGACGAAGTGCTGACCACGGATCAGGAACATCCGTCAGGGCGCGGCTGTTGGCAGATGAAAGCCGCACGCCATGGCATCGTGCTGCGAGAGGTAAAGATCCCGCAGACGCCTCGCAACAAGGCCGAACTGCTCGACATCGTCACTTCCGCCATTGGGCCGCGCACCAAAGTTCTCAGCTTCAGCGGTATCACCACAACCACAGGACTCATTCTTCCATCGAGAGAGATCTGCGCCTACGCGCGATCGAAGGGCGTGCTCTCGGTGATCGACGGGGCGCACATGCATGGACAGATCCCGGTGAACATTGCGGATATTGGGTGTGACTTCATGGCGGGGAGTCCGCATAAGTGGATGTTTGCGCCTGCCGGTAGCGGGCTGCTTTACATCCGCGAAGAAATGCTCGACCGCTTGTGGCCAACGATTGTCACCGGTGGTTGGGATGACAAGAAGGGCAAGGCTGTGCGCTTCATGAGCATTGGTACGAACAACCGCGCGATGCCTGAGGGCATGGTGGCGGCGTTGAAGTTCGGACAAGCGCTTGGTCACGAGAACATTTATAAGCGGATCCACGATCTGGCGAAGATGTGCATCGAGAAGGCGAGGCAGGTTCCTGTGTTGGAAGTGGTCACGCCAGACGACGATTCGCTGTTTGGATCGCTGGTTTCCGTTCGCTTCAAGAAAGATCCCGCCAAGGCGGCTGCGCTCTGCCGCAAGCGCCGCATCTGGATCACAGGCGGCAATCCGCTGCGCCTGTCGGCGCACATCCACACAAGGCCCGAAGATTTCGACGCGTTCTTTGATACAGTGCGGGAAGCACTCGGATGAAACTGACACTGTTGCTTCTGTTGACCGCGACGCTTGACGCGCAGGAGCGTTCGCACGCACGCTCGATGACCGTGACCAAAGCTGGGATCGTTGCCACGAGCCAGACCTTAGCCTCACAAGCGGGCGCGGCGGTGCTGGCCCGCGGGGGATCCGCCGTGGATGCCGCGATTGCATCCAATGCCGTGTTGGGCGTGGTGGAACCGATGATGTGCGGCATCGGTGGCGATCTCTTCGTGATCCATGCCGACGGCAAGACGGGCAAGCTCACCGGGCTCAATGCCAGCGGCTTTTCGCCGAAGGGCTTGAGCGTCGCCTATTTGAAGAGCAAAGGGCACTACTCGATTCCTTACGGTGGCATCCATACGGCGAATGTTCCGGGAGCGGTTGCCGGTTGGGAGGCGATGCACCGGAAGTTCGGCAAGCTGCCTTGGAAAGACCTGTTTGCGCCCGCGATTTACTATGCCGAAAAGGGTTTTCCTGTTACGGAGCTGATCGCTTGGGATTGGGAGAACTCTTCTTCGAAACTACGGGCCGATGAGAATGCCGCGAAGGTTTATCTCATCAATGGTCGCGCTCCGCGCGAAGGTGAGATCTTTCGCAATCCGCAGTTGGCTGCGGCTTATCGGTTGATTGCCGTCGGTGGCGCGAAGGCGTTTTATGGTCCAGGGCCATTGAGGACTTCGATCTTGAAGACATCGAAGCGTCTTGAAGGGACGTTCGTTACGGCGGATTTCGAAGAGTATAAACCCGAGTGGGTCGAACCAATCGCCACAGACTATCGCGGATGGAAGGTGTTTCAACTGCCTCCGAACGGGCAGGGAATCGGGACGCTTGAGATGCTCAACATCATGAGTGCTTTCCCCTTGAGCACCATGCAGCAGGATAGTGCGGAGGCGATGCATCTGAAGATTGAGGCGCAAAAGCTCTCGTTTCAGGACTTGCGTCGATACAATGCCGATCCTCGTATGGTGAAGGTTCCAGTGGATGGCATGCTTTCCAGGGCCTACGCGACGGAGCGCGCGAAGTTGATTTCCACGGACAAGGCGAACTGCAACACTCGTCCTGGCGACCCTGGCGCGATCGGCACCGCCCAAGTGGGCCACACCATCTACATGTCTGCAGTGGATCGCGAGGGCAATGTTGTTTCATGGATCCAGAGCATCTCGGACATCTGGGGATCGGGTGTTGTCGTCGACGACTACGGCTTTCATCTGCACGATCGTGCCGGAGCGTTTTCGTTCGAGGCCGACAGCCCCAACGTGCTGGCACCGCGCAAGCGTCCGTATCATACGATCATTCCCGGATACATGGAAAAAGATGGATATCGCATTGGTTTCGGCATCATGCGTGGAATGAATCAGGCGCAGGCTCAGGCGCAGTTTGTGTCGCATGTGGCCGATCATGGGATGAATCTCCAGGCGGCGCTTGAGGCTCCGAGATTTACCAAGATGACGCTCGGTGGATGCGATGTGCGCATCGAATCGCGTGTTTCCGAAGAGGCGCGTGAGCAACTCGAAAAGTTGGGCCACAGCCTTTCAGTGATGGGTGCTTATTCGGGAATGATGGGTGGCGGCCAGGCCGTGGCGTTCGATGCGAAGTCGGGCGTAAAGTACGGCGCATCGTCTCCGCGTAAAGACGGTGCAGCGATTCCAGAAGCCGAATCCTACTGGACCACAGTCAAATGAAGCCGATGTACTTGCCTGAGATTGAGAACAATCCCGAGCCGGCGGGACACTATGCGGGGCTGATCAAAGCGGCGCGATCGCGTGGTGCGGATATGCCGCAGATCTGGCATATGCTCAGCTACAAGCCCGCAGTTGGCGACGCGCTGACGGCTCTTACAGAAGTAGTGATGCGCGCGGAATCCCCGTTGAGTCCGGGTCTGCGCGAACTCATCGCGGCTGTGACCTCGCAAGAGAATCACTGCGAGTTTTGACTGCGTTCGCACGCCGCGGT
>CAZCPL010000115.1:0-16850 GCA_964500255.1 uncultured Solibacteraceae bacterium
TACCCGGTCTCGCCAGGCCTCATGCGCACGCTCTTCCCGCACACCTCGTTCCTGCCCGGCCAGAACACCTTCCGCATTTCGACGACAAACGGCGGAACGGGACGTTTCACTGCGAGTTCCGCCTTGCTGCAGTTTGCAGCCAACACCGGGGGACTCGGTGGCGCTGGCGCGGGAGGACCGATCATCGTGATTCCGATCATTCCGGGTGTTCCGGGCTTCGGTGTGACGCCGGTTATTCCAGGCGGTGGTGGACAAGCCAACGCCAATCTCGCGACGACCGCTCCGACGGTGCGTACCAACAACAGTCCCAATGGAACTCCCAGTTTCGATTTCACTTTCAACGCGGTGGCCGCCCGCACTCTCGGAACATCGTCACCGGTGCACGACTTTCTCATTCAGTCTCCCGAAGCGATCAATCTCGTACCACGGGTGCGCATCTTGCAGAACAGCCGCAATGCGGAAGCGCGCGGCGAAATTGTCCCGATCTCCGTCGGCATTTCCACTGGCGAGGCGCTCGAAGACTTGGTGCAAGATCCGCAACGTCAACGCCTCTATATTGCCAATTCCGGCAAGAATCGAGTCGAAGTTTACGATATGAGAACCCGGCGGTTAATGAACCCGATTAAAGTCGGTCAACTGCCCCGTTCACTGGCACTGACGCCGGACGGACGCACGCTTTACGTGGCGAACTCGGGTGGCGAGAGCATCAGCATCGTCGATCTCGACCGCAATGAAGTCGTCGACAAGATCAAGTTTCCGCCGCTGCCGTTCGACGCCGCATCCACGCTCATTACTCCGTCCGTCATTGCGACCAGCCAGCGCGGCGCGATGTTTATCACCAGCGGCGGCCAGTTGTGGAGCATCATCGGGAACGAAGCGGTGCCGCGCCGCCCCAGTGCGATCATCGGTTCGAACGCGGCGGGCCAGCAGAACACCATTCCTGCTCCGCGCGCAATGGCTTCCACGCCCAATGGCGAGAACATCATCGTTTATGGCGGTAACGGATTCGTCTATCTTTACGACGCCGCCGTCGACGATTTTGTGCAGAGCCGCCAGATCCAGGCGAACAACGCCGCGGGATATTTGGGGCCGATCGTCGCTGGTCCGCGTGGTCAGTATTTCGTTGTGAACGGCGTGTTGCTCAACGCAGCGTTGACGCCCGTCGCACCCGCGCCGACCCAGCCCGGGGTTGGCAACACCGCGGGAACCAACACCGCCACCACAATTCCAGTCGCAGCCATGGCATCGATTACAGCGACTCAATACGCCCGCTTTCCGCAACCGGTTCGCGCCAATGCCAACACCGTGGTCACCGGTCTGCCAACCATCGAGATTGTCGATGCCAATACGGGCAATACGCTGCGCAGCGTGCCCGCTCTCGAAGGCCCTCTCTCACAAGTGAACGGTGCCGCCGCACGAACAACCATCGGTGGACGCACGATGGCGGTCGACGCTACAGCCACCACCGCCTATCTGCTCACCACCAGCGGACTCAGCATTATTCCGCTCGACATCCCCGCGGTTCCAGACAGGCCTGCGGTCAATCAACGTGGCATTGTGAATCTGGTCAGTCAGCAGGTAACGATCTCTCAAAACGGACTCGTCTCCATCTTTGGACGGAACCTTGCCGCGAGCGGTGTCGCAGAACAGGGCAAGCAACTGCCAACGACCATGGGCGGTGTCTGCGTCACCATGCAGGCGCTCGGTGCGGCCATTGTCACCGGCGCGAACGCGGCGCAACAGGCGGCGAATCAAACTCCTCGCGCGCTGCCTTTGTTGATGACTTCTCCGACGCAGATCAATGGACAGATTCCTCCCGAGTTCGGGACCGGCAACTTTCAACTCATCGTTCGTAGCCTCGACAAGAAAGTCGCGACGATTGCGCAGACTGTTAGCGTGATTCGCTATGCTCCGGCGGTTTTCATTGACGAGAACGGACAAGCGCAGATTACCCACGCCGATGGCAAACTCGTGACCCGCCAGAATCCCGCGAAGCGCGACGAACGTTTGTTCCTGTTCGCTGCCGGCTTAGGTTTGCCTACCGGAACGATCCGCCTCACGAGCGGTGCCCCAGTGCCATTGAGCCCCGTTGCCGCCACCGTGAAGCCGCAAGTCTATTTTGGACGAACGGACTTCGTGCAGTCGGAAGTGATCGTCGACGAGCACATCCTTGTGCCTGGAACCGTTGGAATTTATCGTCTTGCGTTGCGCATCCCCGGCTTCCGGACCACAGGTCAGGATCTTCCAGTCACCGTTCGCATTGGCGGCGTCAACAGTCCGACAACGGGGACGCTGGTTCCCAAGGTAACTGTCGAGTAAGCAGCAGCGCATTTGCGGCAAGGCCCGTGAAGTTCGCAACGGCGAAGCTCACGCCACCGAGATTCTCTTCTTCTGAACGCCCCGGTATCGGACGCGGACGCCCTGATGAGGCGAACGCCAGTGGGCCTGTTTGTTTCCACTCATCGCGCCGCAGGGCTGCATCCTGCGACACCGTGACGACGCCGGGCAAGCCGCCTGGCAGGGCGCCGTCGGCTGAGATCAAGGTCACTTTGGTTGCCCACTCTTCGAATGCTTGCCGATGTGCCGCGTTGTGGGTACCGAGACTCAGGTTGATGAGGTGGACGTCCTGCTCGAAGCACCACTCAATCGCCCGCAGGATCACCTCGGCCCGCGTGTTGAGTGTCTTATCGAAAACCTTGGCGACGAACAACTCGGCAACCGCGCAATGGCTGCGGATCGCGCCCGCCACGGCTGTGCCATGTCCCAGGTAATCGAGTATGTCGCCGGGAGTGTTTTGATAGAGGCCAACGCGCACGCCTGTTATGGCCGCGCCGCCCTGCACATGTGGATGCGAGGGATTGATGCCGCTATCGACGATGCCGACGCGAACTACCGGTTGTCCCGTTCCCATCTCTCTATCGCTGCTTCGAGCATGACTCGCATTGTAGACTGTGGTTGTCGTTTCCGTTCGCTTTCGATGAGTCGCTGCATCTGCTCTTCGTTGTGAAACACTTTCACTCTGAGGTTGCGCTTCAGCCGTTCAATCGCCTCGTCTTCGGTCTCTTCTTCGAGGATCGAATCCAGAAAACCCGTTGCCTGCCCTGCGGGCTGTGCTGGAAACTGAAGCACATCCGCCACAGGGGGTTTCTTTCGTGTGCGCGTTGTGGTCCATTGCAGCGCCCACTGGACAGCAAGCGTCAACAGCACGCCCACGCAAACGCCAAGCAGCAAATCCGGCATCCTCTTACATTAGGACAATCGGAGCGCGCCTGCCACAGGGCATACTGGAAAAAATGACAAAGTTCGTGGTGGTTCGTCATGGCGAGACCGTTTGGAACGCGCAGGGGCGCATTCAGGGCCACTTGGATAGCCCACTCAATCACGAGGGACTCGCACAGGCGGAACTGCTCGGCGACCACCTCGCGCACGAATCCTTCGATGCCGTTTATTGCAGCGACCTCGGTCGCACACGGCAGACGATCCAACCCTACATGCAACGCACCGGTGTGCAGCCCGTGTTGTGCTCCAGGCTGCGTGAGCGACACTTGGGAGTCTTGCAAGGCTTGACGGCGAAAGAAGGCGCAGCGCGATTTCCCGATGTCTACGCGCGGTTTCATGCTCGTGAGGTCGAGTATGCGGTGCCCGAGGGCGAGAGTATCCGCGACGTCTTTGAGCGAACCCGCAGCCGGTTTGAAGATCTTGCGGCGGCGCATCCCGGCCAGTCACTTCTCGTCATCACACACGGCGGGATTCTCGATGTGCTGAATCGTTTCGTACGTGCGACGCCCCTTGACCATTCGCGCGACTTCACGGTCTACAACGCGAGCATCAATCGGATCGGTTGTGAAAAGGGCACTTGGGCGATCGAGCGGTGGGGCGATATCTCGCACCTCACTCGTGACGCGGCGTTGGATGATTTTTAGCCAACCGTTTCTATCCAACGATGCCGCGCAAGCAAAGTACGCCAACGCCAAACAGAGCGCCATCGGGATCACGGCGAGAAGTTCCGCAAACGAACGATCGGTTTGAAGAAACCCGTTCAGCATCGCCGATGTGAAAGGAAGCTCATGCACCAACGGCAGGATCGAGCCCGGCAGCGCGGTGCCGCGCACTTCCGCCGGGCGCCGCGCAGATTTCCGGCCAGCCCTGTAGCTCCTGATTCCAGCCCAGCATGCGATAGTAGACGATGCGCGCGGTGGCGAGTATCGCCGTAAGCAGTGCGAGCGCGCGGAACGCGGCCATTTCCTAAGAATACATGCAACTCAAAAGATCACGTCTGATCTTGCGCGACTGGATACCTGCCGATCTCGAACCGCTGGCGCGGATGAGCGCCAATGTCCAGGCGATGCGCTACTTTCCCTCGGTGCTGACCCGTGAAGAGTCCGATGCCCTCGCGGCCCTCGCGCAGGCACATACAAAGGAACACGGCTTCGGGCCGATGGTGATTGAGTGCGACGGCCACTTCGTTGGATTCGCCGGGCTTTTCCGCACAAGCTTTGCCCCGTGGGTGGAAATCCTTTGGCGCATCGCGGCGCGGCATTAAAATCAAGGCTACGCCACGGAGGCCGCAATAGCCATCGTCAACGACGCACAATCTTCCGTCACGCAGCGTCATGGAAAAACCCGGCATGGTCTTCGATCACGAGTTCGAACACCCGAACCTGGCCGAAGGGCATCCGATGCGCCGCCATGTTCTCTATCGCATGAGACAATGCGGAAATGCGACGCAACATCACCGGTTGGTATAGTGAACGTCTCTTCCGCGACATGCCCTTGGTCGCCTACGGCCACTACGGAACTCCGGTGCTCATGCTGCCCACCGCAGCAGCGGACTTCCTCGAATACGAACGCTTCCAACTCATCGATTCGGTCAGCCACTGGCTGGAGAACGGCAAAGCCAAGGCATACTCGGTGAACAGCGTCAATACACTCGCACTGCTGAACGATCACGCCTCGCCACAGGAAAAAATCGCGTGGCTCAACCGCTACGATGCGTACATTGTCGAAGAGGTATTGCCGCTGATTCGGCAAGACTGCGGCGGCGGTGACGTTAAGCCCATCGTGATGGGCATCAGTCTCGGCTCGTATCTCGCAGGCAACATCTTCTTCCGCCACCCGGAACTTTTCTCCGGTGCTCTGCTGCTGAGCGGCAGCTACGATATCCGGAACTTTCTCGGTGGCTTCTACAACAACGACGTCTACTTCAACAACCCGGTAGACTTTCTTACGAATATGGGAGAAGGGCCGCAACTCAACGAATTGCGACATGGCGGCAAGCGAATCACGATCTTCACCGGCCAGGGATCGTTCGAGGCCCCGGAGCGTTCCAAGCAACTCTCTCGCATCCTGAAGGCAAAAGGCATTCCGCATTGGCTGGATGTTTGGGGAAAAGATGTCGATCACGACTGGCCCTGGTGGCGAAAGTGCGTGCCGCACTACTTCGAGAATCTGTTCGGACGGTAAAGCCTCTTCACCGGTATCGCGCGCGGATACACGGCGATCTCGTCGATCTTGCCTTCGAAGCCTCCGCCGATGCGGAAGGATTCCAACAATCCCGCACCGCCAGTGGCCACTGAATTCCCATCGATGAAGGCCTGCGATCTGTTGCCATCGGATACAAAAGCGGCATGATGCCAGACTTTGATCGTTGCATTCTTCGCCGTCATCGCAGATTTGCCGTTGATCGAAAGCAACTCACCATCTTGTTCGATGCCGGGCCAGAACCAGAACTCCACCGTATGTTTTTTGCCGGGCACGGTTACTTTGGCATCCAGCGAACCTCCAGCCAAATACACAGATCGTTGCGCGGCACCGTCTAGATGCAACGCGATCCGGCCTGTGTGTGTGAGTGGGAGTTTTCCGGCAAGATCCAAGGATGTCCCATAGACAAATTCTTCGAGCGGCCAGTAGGCCGCGGGCTTCAACGCCAGTGTGTCGCGTGTATGTTGAGGCGGAGGCGGTGCGAGCCTGCGCCGATCGGAAACCGTTTCGAGAAGCAACAAGAGGTTCTCGACGATCTTCGGTTCCGCGGTCATCTCGAGCCCTGCGGAGCGAGCAGCCCAGGTCGTATATCCACCGAACGGATGTTGTTCCGGCGGCGGAATGTAGCCTTCCGCTCCGTTTGCTAATTCAATGTTGATTGTGCGTCGCAGAGGGCTCTGCGCCTTCAACTTCAGTCCTGTGATCGCGAAGACCTCACTGGGAATCGCCGTAAATCCGATCTCTCCAATTCGGATCGCTTGCAGCTTCAACTCGCGCTTTGGCGAATCGCGCAGGTACAACTGTTCGTGGGCATAGACCTCGGGCTGGTTTGCGGGCTTTTCTCCTTTTTGATTGCGTGCTGTCTCTTCCGCCCAAGCCAGACGCTTCGAATCCGCGAGCCTGCTTCCTAGAGGCAACGTCGACTCCGCCATCGCCAAAGGCAGGCCCGACGTGTACAGGATCTTGCCGTAAGCCTCTAACGCCTTGACGATCAAGCCGCCTGCGTAATCATCGATGGTCCAAGTTGCTTTGGGCTTCGCGTAGTTGCTGGTGTTCGAATCGCCGCTCGTTCCCTGCGACATCATTACCACGCCTCCGCCGATCTTGGCCGCTAACCCCGTGTCGAAGAGGCCGAAGTAGTCGGGTGAAATGCCCTGCGATCCAAAGTAGTGGTTCGCGAAATTCGCGAGTACGGCGATTGGCTTGCCCGAAGCCACAGACTGAATCGCGACAACGGACAACTCCGCATCGACGGGGCCCGCAGGCGTTACAACATCCGGATTCTCGAATCCTGGAATCATGTTGGCGCGAACACTCACCTCTCCGAACGGATCTTTCAACATCTTCGATGGCTTGTAAATCCAACGGCGGCAGAACGTATGTTCCGGCGCGACGATGGACTGCGCGCCGACGCGTGCAGGTTCCAACTTGTTGGCTGCTTCGACGATGGCTTCGGCGATCTTGCCCGGAAGCCAAGCCGCGTAATCTTTCTGCTGGCGCGATCCCAAACAGGCCATCGCCGCCGGTGCGGAATGCGTATGTGTGGCCGAGATCATCATACGGTCCATTGGAATACCGGTCTTTTCCGAGGCCATCTGTTTCGCGCTGTCGATCAACTCGCGAGGCATCATACATGAATCGACGACGGTCATCGCGATTCGCGTCGCGCCGTGTTCCAGAACGATTGACCGCGCGAACAATCCACCGCCGCGGATGTCTGTGCCGCTCCGTTCCAGAAATCCGCAGTTGACGATGACAGGCAGGTTAAGAGGGTTGATGTCGACCTGCGCCGCACCCGCCCGGAGCCCTGCATTCTGCGCCCAAAGGGCACCCGCGAACAGAAAAAGCAACCAGTGCATAGGTTCCATTCTAGGCGAAAAAGAGACTCCTCCCATGTGAAGACTTGATTACGCTATACTTTACAGAGGGAACCCCTGTCCACAACAGCCCTGTCCTTTCCACGCGTCCGCTGACGGGCGACGCTGCCGGGGACCTCACGAGGAACCACACTCTTTACCTATGTTCAAAGGTTTTCAGAAACCCAAGCGGCTCGTTGCAAACACTGAGACGCTGACTGATCGTTACGGGTCTTTCACCGCCCAGCCTTTCGAACGCGGATTTGGCTCGACTATTGGCGTCGGCCTCCGCCGCATTCTGCTCAGCGCAATCGATGGTGCCGCCATCACCGCACTTCGAATCGAGGGAGCGGCAACCGAAAACGCGTCTTTGCCGTCCGTCGTCGAAGACGCAACCGACATCATTCTTAACCTCAAGCAAGTACCGTTCCGGACCTCGGCTGACGAGATTCACACGCTTCGCCTTCGCACCGACAAGCCGGGAGAAGTTTTGAGCGGACAAATTGAAACTTCGGCCGACCTCGAAGTACTCGATCGCCATGTTCACATCGCGACGATCAAACCGGGTGGCAAGATCAACATTGAAATGCGGATGAAGATCGGGCGCGGCTATGTCGCAAGCGATCGAAACCGCGATGAAGATCTTCCGGCCGGATACATTGCCATCGACTCGGTGCACTCGCCCGTGCGCAAGGTCAACTATTCGGTGGAAGCTGCTCGCCTTGGGCAGAATACCGACTATGACAAATTGACTCTCGAAGTGTGGACCAACGGCGCGATTTCGCCGCAGGACGCCGTGGGCCAAGCCGCTCGGCTCTTCAAAGAGCACATGAGCGTCTTTATCAACTTCGAAGAAGAGCCGGAAACTGTCGAAGCTTCGGTTGCGGAACCGGGCGATCGTATCAAGAGTCTGCTCGATCGTTCTGTCGAAGAGATGGAACTGTCGGTCCGGTCTTACAACTGCCTCAAGAATGCGAATATTTCCGCGATTCGCGATCTGGTGCAGCGCAGCGAATCCGAAATGCTTCGCACGAAGAATTTCGGTCGCAAGTCTCTGAACGAGATCAAAGAGATCCTGGCGACCATGGGATTGGGCTTCGGAATGAAGTTCGATTCGCAGGGGCGCTTGCTGACCCCCAGCGGCCAGCCTGTGGTTCTGCCAACCGAGTAGTTCGTTTTTTCACTTTTACCGAAAGGGGCCACGGCGCGATGCTGTGGCCCTTTTCTCGTTCGCATGTTCTGCTTGCTAAACTAAAGGCTGATCCCTCTCGCCCAAGCAACCAGCAGAAAGTCCCTTTCCATACCAGTAATGAACGGAAGTCCATCTCTATCTCTACGCTTCGGTCTGCGGTTCCAAGACCTTTATCAACGCGCGGGCTTGGTCAAGATTGACCAGCACTTCCTCGCTTCTCTTCGCGACTCGGACGCCCCCCTGGCTGACAGCCTCATCGCCGCGCGAGAGAATCCCGCGAGTCTCGATCGCAAGAAACAATCGGAACTGCTCATCGCCGTCGCCCCTCACCTTGAGGATTTCATCGGCGACCTGTTCGGCATCGAAGCCGAGCTCAAGGGTATGCAGGCGCAGCACCACAAGCTCGCGCCGCTTTACACGGTCAAGCGCAAATTCATCTTCAAGCGCGCACTCACAGGGGTCACGAAAGAACAAGCGACCCTGATCGACGGTGGAGCGCTCGGCGTCGAACTCGAACATAAGCTTGGCGACGCATTCACCGAAGAACTCTTCGCCGATCGCGTCACACATTGGCTCGCCGCCGAAGCCGACTACGCCGCGGAACTCCGCCTCGCGATCCAATACTCGCAGTGGGCCACGCTCACCGACGCCGGACAGCACAAACATGTGAAGGGGATTCTGTTTCGGACCCCGCACAAGCTCGACCCCATGCATCTCGTGCCGGTCGAGTCCATTCTCGTCAACAAAACGCCGGCGATCCGCATGGCTCCCGACCACTGGCGCCATCGCGAAGGCTTCGCCCTCACCGACCAAGGCATGCCTTTGGATCACGCCCTCGACCACGCGCACTACTGCATCAAGTGCCACAACCAAGGCAAGGATTCCTGTTCCACGGGACTTAAAGAAAAGACCGGCGAGTTTAAGAAGAGCATCTTCAACGTCCCGCTTGCCGGCTGCCCGCTCGAAGAAAAAATCTCTGAAATGAATACCGTCAAGTACGACGGTTATTCCATCGGCGCATTGGGCATTGTCGTAGTCGACAACCCGATGACCGCTGCCACCGGACATCGTATCTGCAACGACTGCATGAAGGCGTGTATCTTTCAGAAGCAGGACCCCGTGGACATCCCGCAGGTGGAAACCCGTACGCTCAAAGATGTCCTCTCGCTGCCCTGGGGCTTCGAAATCTACTCGCTGCTGACGCGTTGGAATCCGCTGAACCTCGATCGTCCCTTGCCAAGGCCGCAGTCTGGATTCAAAGTCCTCGTGGTTGGACTCGGGCCGTCCGGCTTCACACTGGCGCACCATTTGATGAACGATGGCCACATGGTTGCGGGCGTCGATGGACTCAAGATCGAGCCGCTGCCTCATGAAGTCTCGGGCGTCACTCCGCATGGCGAGCGAGTTCCGTTCAAGCCGATCCACGATGTTCGCGAGATTCAGGAATCGCTCGATGACCGCGTTTTAGCGGGCTTTGGAGGCGTCGCGGAGTACGGCATCACTGTCCGCTGGGACAAGAACTTTCTCAAGCTCGTTCGCCTGCTGCTTGAACGCCGCGCCGAATTCAACATGTTCGGCGGCGTCCGCTTCGGTGGAACCATCACCGTCGATAGCGCCTTCGAAATGGGCTTCGATCACATAGCGCTTTGCATGGGCGCGGGACGTCCCACCGTTGTTCCCATGAAGAACGGCCTTGTGCGTGGCGTCCGTCAGGCATCGGACTTCCTCATGGCGCTGCAACTCACCGGTGCGGCCAAGCACGATTCGCTCGCGAATCTGCAGTTGCGGCTGCCTGTCGTCGTCATCGGAGGCGGACTCACGGCCGTGGACACGGCTACGGAATCGATGGCCTACTACGTGGTGCAGGTTGAGAAGTTCGTCAGCCGTTACGACGTTCTAGTTGCCGATCAAAGCGAGGAAGCCGTCCGCAAGGGATGGACTGCCGAAGAGATCGAGACCGCCAACGAATTCCTCGCGCATGCTCGCGCGATCCGTGCGGAACGCGCGCGTGCTTCGCAGGAAAATCGCGAACCTCGTCTCATCGATCTGCTGAACTCATGGGGAGGCGTGACCATTGCGTATCGCCGTCGCATGGTGGATTCGCCCAGCTACACGCTCAATCACGAAGAAGTCGCAAAGGCTCTCGAAGAAGGCATCCGCTTTGCGGAAAACCTCACCCCCGACGAAGTGGAAGTGGATTCCTACGGGCACGCTAAGGCGCTGCACTTGAAGCGCGGCGATGAACGCGTCACTCTTGCTGCCCGGGCGATTCTGGTTGCCGCGGGAACGCAGCCCAACACCGTGCTTGCTCGCGAAGATGACGGAGTTGAACTCGACGGCAAGTACTTTCGCGCGGTCGATGAGGAAGGGAATCCGGTCAAGCCGGAGCGCATCTCGAAGCCTGCGGCCTCTCGCGTCCTGATGTCAATCCGCGAAGAAGACGGCAAGGCGATGAGCTTCTTTGGCGACTTGCATCCTTCTTATGCAGGCAACGTTGTGAAGGCGATGGCTTCCGCAAAGCAAGGATATCCGGTGGTTTCGCGCGCGCTTGCCAACAAAGTCAAGCCGACGAACCGCACGGCGGCCGAACTCAGCGCCTATCTTAACGACAACCTGCGAGCTGTGGTCCACGCGGTGATTCGGTTGACGCCGAACATAGTGGAAGTCGTCGTCCGGGCACCGCTGGCTGCTCGCGCATTTTTACCCGGACAATTTTATCGCCTGCAGAATTACGAGACGCTCGCGGCAAAGGTTGACGGAACTACTCTGGGCATGGAAGGCCTCGCGCTGACCGGTGCATCCGTCGAACACGATGCGGGCCTGCTCTCGACGATCGTGCTCGAAATGGGCGGATCCTCGGATCTTTGCGCCTTGCTGAAGCCTGGGGAGCCGGTCATTCTCATGGGGCCCACAGGAGAACCCACCGAAACTCCGCATCGTGAGACTGTGCTGCTCGTTGGCGGTGGACTAGGCAATGCCGTGCTCTTTTCCATCGGGCAGCAGTTCCGCGCCAATGGATCGCGCGTGATTTATGTTGCGGGATACAAAAAGATGGTCGATCGCTACAAGGTGGAAGAGATCGAGCGGGCCTCCGATCTAATTGTGTGGTGTTGCGACGAAGCCCCGGGCTTCACTCCCACCCGCACGCAGGATCGCTCTGTGGTGATGAACATCGTCGAGGCGATCGCAGCCTATGGGCGCGGCGATCTGGGGGATCCCGAGATTCCGCTCAATCAGGTGGATCGCATCATCGCCATCGGATCCGACGGCATGATGGCCGCTATCGCCCGCACTCGCCATACGGTGCTCGCTCCGTATCTCAAGAAAGAACATCATGCGATCGGATCGATCAACTCGCCGATGCAATGCATGATGAAAGAGATCTGCGCACAATGCCTGCAGGTGCACAAGAATCCTGAGACAGGCGAAGAGACGATTGTCTTCTCGTGCGCGAATCAGGATCAGTCGCTCGATCACGTGGATTTCGCCAATTTGCGCAGCCGTCTCTCGCAGAACGGTACGCAAGAAAAGCTGACGAAGCAGTGGCTGGCGCGTTGCATCCGCGATCTGGGTGCGGCGGCTCGGGTATAACTCCTAAGTAACAGCCCGGAAAACGGAGCGCCCGGGCGTCGTTGCCTGCTTGTCGTGAGGGTGCCCGCGCGCCCTTTCCGGGCTACTAGCTAGCTGCAATGGATGCCATTCCTTAACGTCATTTCATGTCCCTTGGTCAATCCGATCCAATCCATCCTCCGCGGTGTCTCCGAAGGATTCCTGGTTCGGTACGCTGCCCCATACTACGAACCTTACGTTTCGAATCGAATCCTTTCCAGTACCTTGCATAGTTGCGGACCTGGAGCGCGTGTTCACCACGTCATCCAACTACACGGAATCCGGCCAACTTCGCAACATTGAGCTGGGTATACTCATTGACGACGAAAAACTTGCTTCACGCGTGGCGGGACAGTTCCAGAGTCTCATTTCACAGGAGTTTTTCCGGCCACTTCCGGCGTGACCAGCGCCGTATTAGCGCTCCACAGATGTGCTTTGATCTCCGAGGGCCCTCAGCGCGGAAACGACTTGAGGCGACGTGTAATGCGCTTCAATTGTCTCTCGCGATGTCGATCAAGCGAGCCCGGCATACTGAACCCAAGGCGCGTCATCGCGGGGGCGGATGACTCCATTTGCACCCGGTATACGGCGAAGTAATGGCCAGATCACACATCGCTTCAGTCAGCAACTGCTCGCTTAGCGCTAGCTAAGGCCGATGCCCACCGGATTCTGTTGCCGAAGCGTTCCCGGGTTTCAATGCCTTGCGCCAACGGGTCCAGAAAACGTAATTCGAGAGCAGCACGCAGATAAGCCAACCGTACTTGGCGAAGGACCGATAGAGGATTTCGCCTGCAAATCCGTTTTCATCCTGCAACACGATCTTTGAACCCGCGTCCAGCAACGTCGGGCCATTGTCCCAACCCGGAACCGTTCGGAATGCGATTCCGCCTGTTGGATCGTCGCGTAGAACAAACTCGTAAGTGAAAAGGCGGACGAAGATCCACGCCACACCGACCGCGATACTCAGTATCGACAACGCCTTCCACCACCGCGCGGGACTCCTCATGGCCCCCCCAGCCCGGTGCGCTTGCGTAGATCGGGAATCTTGCCGTACAACTCGCCGCCTGGGCACTCCGTGCCTGCTTTGTAGTCTTTGTGACCGCCCAGTTTGTCGAGTTTAAAATGGCTCTTTAGCGTATCGATCAGAGCCACCGCCGAATTGAGTTGCGCGGCGGTTGGATCGTCGTCAAAATCCCAGATTTGATGTTCGAAGTCACCCATGATCAGAATGCCGATTTTCCCGGTGTTCGCTTTTTCGACATGAGAGCCTTTATACGCGAGATAGCGGCCCTCGTAGATATCGCCGTTCGGTGGAATCAGATAGTGATAGCCGACATCGTCCCATCCGCGCGTGACCATGTGCTTGGTCTCGATCTCCACCGGGTTCTTTTCGCCGTTGTTCCCCGAGTGGTGAATCGCAACTGTTGTGTAATCCCAATCGTATTCCATAGTTGTGTAGTTGGGTGTCCGCTTACCCCAAACCCAGCGGCGATGAATTTTGTGCGCTGTCACGACCTCTTTGACAACCCGTCTCCGGTCGACGACGGAAATCGGGTTGGGGCGGCCAATTTGCAACCTGTCCAATCCCGAGGCGCCATAACGGATTGGTACCGGCTCGGAGTTGTCCACCAATCCCAGGATGGCGACATCGCCCTTGGTGAGGGCCGGATTCTTCAGGGTCAGGCGTCCTAAAGCGCCAGCATCGCGACTTAATTTTTTGCGTTTCGGCCCGTCCGGTACTTCCAGCTCAAAAGTCACACCTGGAATCAGCCCGCCTTTGACAGAATCGGTGATTTGCGATTGAAACTCCAACGGGGTGGTGTTCGAGGCGTCGCGATCGGGGATCCACAACGTGTCGCCCGGCTGTACCAGGTTCGGATCTTTGCGTTTTGTCCGAAATGCGAGGTTCAGCGGCGAGTCGTAGATGACTCTCCCATCGCGCAGCCCGAACCGGTCGGCGACCAAGGCAAGACTCTCGCCCGTTTGGAGGGTGTAAAAAGTGGGCATAACTATCCATCATGATAGTTGATCCTATGCCTGCCCGCGAAGGCTCAAGTCGTCGTCGGCAATTCATTCCGGCGCGGTGTCTGGCGTGAAAATCGAAGGAACACGAGAAGTTGAATCCAGTTCACGGGTGAACCGCGGATACGCGCATCGAGCGATGCGGACATGGCTGGCTCTATCCGAAAGCTCCGGCAGTTGCCTGGATCTCGGCCATCACGGAGTCCACTTCGTCGTCGGTCGTATAGAAGTGCGGCGCCACACGGATGCCCGCACCCGGGCGAAAGTCCACCAAAATGTCGCGGGATGCAAGCGCTTTCACAACCTGATACCCATTGGGAACATCCATCACGACGACGCCTCCGCGCTGTGCGGGATCGCGCGGCGAGTTCAACCGGAATCCCGCTTCGTCGGCGAGTCCGATCAGCCTCTGCGTCTGGCGCTGCGACTTGGCGCTTATTGCCTCCACGCCCACTTCCGCAATGATCTTGTAGCCGGCCATGCCTCCGAACATAGTGGCGATGGCTGGCGTGCCGTGCTGAAAGCGGAAGATGTCGTCGGCATAGTCGATCGGCCCGTCGGCGAAGGCAAAGGGATTCTTGTGCGCTGACCAGCCTGTCAACTTTGGACGCAGCGATGGCCAGAGGTCTTTGCGGACGTAGAGATAGCCGTTGCCGGGTCCGCCGCAGAGCCATTTGACGGAACCGCCAACGGCGAAGTCGACCTCCAGCGCGCGTACATCGAGTGGTACGGTTCCGGCGGATTGGTAGACGTCGGCGCAGACCATGGCTCCCACGCGATGCGCCTTTTCGACGATGGCGGCGAGATTTTGCAAAAACGAACTCCGGAAAAGGACGTGCGAAACCGAGACTAACGCGGTGTCTTCGTCAATGGCGTACAGCAGTTTTTCGAGGGGGATCGCGATGCCATCTTCTGAGGGAACGAGCGAGATGCGTGCGCCGCTGAGTTCGTGGAAGTTGTAGAGATTCGTCGGAAAGTTCATCGACTCGCTGACGATCTTGTTACGTCTGGCGGACCAGTCGAAACAAGAATGCACGATCCATTGGGAGACGCTGACGTTCTGCTGCATGCAGATTTCGCCTTCACCTGCGCCGATGATCTTGCCGATCAGATCGCCGACGGTGACTGGCATGTTCCACCAGCCCTCTTCCCAGGCACGGATGCCTCGCGTTTCCCACATATCGGCGAAGGTATTCAGAGAATCGCGGACGCCGACAGGCATTGCGCCGAGCGAGTGGCTGATCATGTACAGAGACTTGTTGAGGATGGGGAACTGGTTGCGCCAAGCGAGAAGCGGATCGGAGGACATAACTAGATTCAAGCACAGCTTTGGGGTGAGGACCGCCGTTCCCTCGGTAGGGAAAACGAAAGGCACCCTTCTCTGGGGTGCCTTTCCGTTCGTTGGAGCGATCTGCAGCTACTTTTCTTCGGGGCCGTCCGGATTTTCTTTCTCGTCGGTTGGCGTGTAGTAGGTGTGATAGTAGGTGTACTTCGAGTAAAGTTCGCCGCGGCGTGCTCCGTTGACGACGATGCCGATAACGTTGTCCTGACAAAGCGACTGCATCGCGCGGGTGATCGAATCGATGGTTGTGTGGCCGATCCGAACGACGAGCATGGTGCCGTCGCTGAGCGTCGACAGCAGGTTTGCATCGGCGGCGAAAAGCAGGGGCGGGGAATCGAGAACCACCCAGTTGAAGACAGAAGGCAGATCTTCGATCATCTGGCTGACCTCGCGGAGATTCAGCAGTTCGAGCGGGTTGATCACAGCATCGCCGGCGGGCATGATGACCAGATTCGTACCTTGTACCTTACGCATCGCCTGATGCAGCGGAATCTTGCCGAGCAGGTAATCGGTAAGACCGGGACTACGGTCGATATTGAACAGATTGTGAACGATCGGGCGGCGAAAGTCGAAGTCCGCCAGCAGTGTCATCTGTCCGGCCAGTTGAGATTGCGCGATCGCGAGATTGGCTGCCGCGAAGGATTTGCCTTCGGCGGGCGAAGGACTCGTCACGACCAGCGTATGCAGGCCCTGTTGCCCCTGCAAATGATTGAGACGAGTGCGAAGGGTGCGGAACTCTTCCGACGGCGCATCGTGCGAGCGCGAAGGATCGATCAGCAGCGAATCGGGAATGGTATGAAAAGGGATTTCCTCGATTTGTTCGAGAAGGCCCTTCAACGGTGTACGGGTTTCGAGCACCGACGCCGGAGCCCTGTGGTCACGGGCTGCGTATGTTTGGCTGACTGCTCCCACGCCCGAGGGCGGTGGCGTTGCGCCTGTGTGTCCGGCCCTGCGAAGGGCGTCATGAACTCTGCTCATTGTTTTGAAATCCCTTCTCTTCGTTATACTTTAGTCGCGTAGTAGTAGATAACCGAAGCGGCCATGAGAGCGATGCCCACGAGGATGCCGACCGTCCAGCCGAGCCAGGCGATACGGCGGCGGCGGCGAACGACCAGATCGTTCTCAAGCAGCGGGATACTGGCGAGGATGGTCATTCTGGTGTACGCTCGGACGTCCTTGAGGTTCTTGAGCGAGGTATCTTTCATCTCGCGGGCACCGGCGGTAACTAAGCCGACGAAGAGTCCGACGAGTGCGCCCATTCCGATAATCAGCGGACGCTTCGGCTCCGAGGGCGTCTGCGGCAGTAGCGGAGAATCGAGTTGTTCGAGGGTCTCACCGAGCTTTCGGG